>CAIWKU010000226.1 GCA_903913355.1 uncultured Bacteroidota bacterium
GGCAAATCATATTGGGTGCGGTATACAATCCATTTATCAATGAACTGTATTTTGCACAACATGGTTTTGGTGCCACGCTGAACGATAAAATGATACAGGTAAGCCAGAAAACAGATGTTTTCAGTAGTTGTCTCGTAACCGGTTTCCCTTATACCTACATCGACTCACCCAATGGTCCTTTACAAGTGTTTGAAAAATTAATTCGCAAAGGTGTACCTGTAAGAAGGTTAGGCAGTGCCGCTATTGATCTTTGTTGGGTAGCAGCCGGTCGTTTTGATGGTTTTTACGAACACAAATTACAGGCTTGGGATAGTGCTGCAGGCTTTTTAATTGTGGAAGAAGCAGGTGGAAAAGTAACTGATTTCTCAGGCAACCGGTATTCGCCTTATCAGCCACATATTATTGCTACCAATGGAAAAATACATGATGAGCTGGTGGCCATTGTGAATGGTGGAGAAGTAGCGGGATAATTTATAAACCCTAGAATAACCAAATGGAAAACAGAACAGAAATAGCAGAATTAGGTGAGTTTGGTTTAATCGAACACCTGACCAAAAATTTTGAGATACAGAACGCTTCTACTGTTTTAAGTGTAGGAGATGATGCGGCTATTATTGATCATTTTGGAAAACAAACCGTATTGAGTACCGACTTATTAATTGAGGGTATTCATTTTGACCTGATGTATACGCCCTTAAAACACCTGGGCTATAAATCAGTAATGGTAAACCTTAGTGATATCTATGCAATGAATGCGTATCCTACGCAAATCACCATGAGTATCGGTATCAGCAATCGTTTTAGTCTGGAGGCCTTGAACGAATTTTATGACGGTGTATACCTGGCCTGTGAAAAGCATGGCGTTGATCTGGTAGGTGGAGATACTTCATCTTCCAACAAAGGCTTTATTATTTCTGTTACGGCTATCGGAGAAGTGGCCCCAAATCAATTTGTAAAACGCAGCACCGCACAAAAAGGAGACCTTATTTGTGTTAGCGGCGATTTAGGCGGGGCTTTCTTAGCACTGACCCTTATGGAAAGAGAAAAAAAGATTTATCTCGAAAATCCGCAGATTCAACCCGATCTTGAGAATGAAAGTTATATCGTCAGTCGTTTATTAAAACCCGAAGCCAGAAAAGAAATCATTGATTTTTTTGAAAAAGAAAATATTGTACCGACTTCCATGATGGATGTAAGTGATGGGATCAGCAGCGAGGTCTTACACCTTTGCAAACAAAGTAATCTGGGTTGTGTTTTATATGAAGAAAAAATTCCGATTGCGGAGGAAAGCAGAAAAGCTGCTTATAAATTCGGCCTGGACCCAACTGTTTGCGCATTAAACGGGGGGGAAGATTATGAATTGATTTTTACCCTAAAACAGGAAGATCATGATAAAATTGTTTTAAATGAAGATATCAGCGTGATTGGGTATATGACCGATATTTCGGAGGGCTGCCATTTATTAACGAAGGGTGGCAATCGCTTTCCGGTTACAGCACAGGGTTGGAACGCTTTTCAGCAATAAACAGCAGGCATGAAAATTGTGAGGCATTTCATTTATGGCATAGCAATATTTATTTCTGTTCCATTTATTTCTATTGCACAAAAAATTCCGCCACCACTTCCTAAAATTGCTCCCGATCTTCTCAGGCAGGATTTCTCTCTACTGCAAAAAATATTGGAAGCTAACCACCCCAGCTTATATTGGTACGTATCCAAACAAGAGCTGGATAGTAGTTTTCAAAATGGTATCAATAGTATCACCGATTCTCTCGATGAGTGGCAATTTAAAAACCGGGTAGCTTCGGTGATTAGTCAAATTCGCTGCGGACATACAACGGTCCGCTTTTCGAAAGCCTATTCAAAAAAAGCGGCACAGTATCGGTATCCTCAATTTCCTCTTTTACTAAAAGCCTGGGGTGATAGCCTGGTGGTTTTGAATAGTGCTATTCCTAGAGATAGCATATTTAAAAGAGGTGCCATCATAACAAGTATCAATGGTAGAACGAACCGACAGATTTTGGATACACTATTTCAATTCATCAGTACTGACGGGTATTCGGATAATTACAAAAACCAGGTAGTGAGCGGCAATTTTCCTGCCTGGTACAAAACCATTTTTGGATTAGACAGTAGCTACCAGATAAAATATATTAACCCAAAAGGGGACGAATCTATTGCGGTAGTTAAAAATGTAAATCCATTACTGGATACCGGGAAAAGGCAAATTCGTATTCCTGTACTGGCTGCCAAAAAGCCTACGCGTAAAGAACTAAGAAAAGCGGCTTTATTGGCAAAAAGATCTTTAACAATTGATACGGCACTGCATACCGCATTCATGAATCTGAGCACATTTGGTGGTTCGGGTCTGCGTTCTTTTTTTCGCCGATCCTTCAAAAAAATTCAGGAACAAAATATTCCAAACCTGGTAATTGATCTTAGAACAAACGGTGGCGGCAAAGTGAGTAATAGTATTTTATTAACCAAATACCTCGCTGATCATCCGTTTAAAGTGGGCGATAGTGTGGTAGCCATAAGTAGAAAATTTGCTTACGGGCGATATATTCATCCTTCTCTTATTTATTGGCTCGCCATGAATTTCGGGGCGCATAAAATGGAAGACGGGCTCATTCATTTTCGCTATTTTGAGAAAAAATATTTTCAACCGAAAGAAAAACTGCATTTCAACGGAAGTATTTATTTGGTAGAAGGCGGCTATAGTTTTTCTGCTACTACTATGTTTCTCTCACAAATGAAGGGGCAGTCAAATGTAAAAATACTGGGAGAGGAATCTGGCGGTGGATATTATGGTAATTCGGCCATGCATATTCCAAACATCATTTTACCCAATAGTGGTTTACAGATAAGTCTACCTATGTATAAATTAGTTATCAACGCCCAACACCCCAAGGGCCATGGTGTAATGCCGGATATTCCGATCCCGCCTTCATCAGAAGCAATTAAAAAAGGGATTGATCTAAAAATGGTTATAATAAAAGAATTGTTACAGCATAAAGCAACCGGGTAAATAATCGGGCCAGGCTTTATTCAAAAGACACCACCTGTGTAACCTGTAATTCGTTGTTCAGGAAAACCAGATTGGCTTCTTTTCCTTTTTCAATACAGCCTAACTTATTCGAAAGATTGATTGCCCGGGCGGGATATAGGCTAACCATACGCAATGCCTCTTCTAAAGGAATCTGCACCTTGTTTACAAGATTGCGTAAACACAACCCCATATCCAACGCCGAGCCGCTCAAAATTCCATTCGATTCATATTTATCCCCTACCAGATGATGCGGGTAAGCCCCTTCGCGGGTTTCGGTTACAGCATCAGTGATCGCAAATAATCTTTCGCCCATCATTTGTTTGGCAATTTTTATAGCCGCAAAATCCACATGATATCCATCCGGTACAATACTGGATAAAACTGTGGGGTGTAAAAAAACCGCTCCCACCATTCCCGGTGCACGATGTTGTAATGCACTCATGGCATTATATAAATGGGTTACTGTTTGTATTCCTGCATTAAAAGCTTCGGTAGCTTCTTCAAAACTGGCATTGCTATGTCCTGCAGAAATGATCACACCATAAGAACGAATCAGCTCCAATACGGCAACAGAACAAATTTCCGGTGCAAGGGTAATCATAGAAATCGCAGCTTTTCCATATTCCAGCAATTCCCTTACTTCTGCAAGCGAAGGGGCATGAATATAGGATTCCAGGTGGGCTCCTTTTTTTGCAGGATGTATCCAGGGGCCTTCTATATGTAACCCTATGCAGCCTCTTCCTCCTTCTTTCCAATAATCTCTGACAGCGTCAATGGCTTTATAAAATATAGCAACATCATTCGTAGCCACCGTGGGTTGAAAATGAGAAGCACCTCCGGCTACACTGTAAGCGTATAATTTATGTAAAGCATCTGTATCTGGGTAAACAGATAAAAGCTTTCCAAATGCACCATATATCTGTATATCGATAAATGCAGGGGCTATTATTTCTGTTATATTATTTGCCTCTGTACTTGTGGGTATGATTTCTGCAATCATCCCATCCTGTACTACCAGGGTATGGTTCGATAACCAACTATACCCGGTAAAAATTCTTTTGGCACTGTATTTTTTTATCTCACTCATCTGTATCCCTGTCTTGCAAAATTTGAAAGCTGTCTGCATCTTTCCAGAAAGGAAATTTGCTTCTTATGTTTTCCAAAGGTTCTTTTTCCAATACAATGGTATGAACATCTTCTTCCCCATTTTTGTGATAGATAATGGTACCCAGGGCATCAATCACCATACTATCCCCGCTATGATAAATTCCATTTCCATCATTACCCACCCTGTTTACACCTATCACATAACATTGATTTTCGATAGCCCTTGCTGTTAACAGGGTTTTCCATGCATGGCTCCTTCTTTCAGGCCAATTGGCCACATACAATAAGATATCATACTCCGGTGTTTCTTCCGTTTGTTGTCTTGCCCAAACAGGAAAGCGAAGATCATAACAAACCTGCAGGTTGATTTTCCAGCCTTTAACGCGGGCAATTAATCGCTTATTACCGGGTGTATATTTTTCATCTTCCCCGGCAAAGGCAAATCGGTGTCGTTTATCATAATATCCGAAACTGCCATCGGGTAATACCCATACTAATCGGTTAAAATACTGACCACCCTCTGTAATAATCAGGCTGCCCGTTAGAATTATTTTTTTAGTAGCCGCCACTTTCTTCATCCAGGCAAACGTTTCACCTTCCATCTCTTCAGCCAGAGATTCCGGCTGCATGCTAAACCCGGTACTGAACATTTCGGGCAACACCACCAATTCTGTTTTTTCGGTAATGGCATAAATCTTTTTTTCCAGCATCGCCAGATTGGCTGCCTTATCTTCCCAGAATAATGGGGTTTGTATGAGGGTAATGGTAAGTGAGGGCATAAGTTCTTACTGCTAAGTTAATGCATCCGATAACCCAATTGTATAGAACCATAACGCTGCGGGTTTTTTTGTGCCTCTGCCTCCCGGCTTTGATAAATGATTGCTAAACGGGTAGTCCAGCGCCCTTTTGCAAAACATAATCCCCAGGCCTGCTGAAACATCCATCTTTTTGTTTTACCCAATACGGCAGAATCTCCTTTGCTAAAAAGCCCGCCTTCCACCGTTGCATTATATGCCTGAAGAATCATTTGTGGATACCAGTAAAAAAACAATTCTGTTTTCCCTTCTCCCGGTTTATTATCCACCCTGGCATTCCATAATGCGCTATTGGCGTTTTCATTAAACTCTCCCAGGCTGGTATAGGCCCCAAGACTGGCATTGGTAAATGTACTGCCCAGTTTTGCCTCTCCTGCCGGCATCACCTTAAGCCAATGATTATATTCCAGCAATGTTCGGCTATACATAAGATTTAGGTCTATTCCCGCCGCATCCCTTACCTGGGTGTTCCAACCGGCAAACCTGCTATACCCTAATAATTTATGATACCCGTTCTGTACGTCCTCACCAAAAGAAGCCGGCCCAACAATACCCAATGAAGCGCCATATTGAAGAACACTACCCGCTTCAGGAAAAGAAGTCTGGTCAAGTTTCGCAAAAAGATACCCGCAATAAGGCCTGTCAATATCTTTTGCACTGGTATACGCTTCTTTCAACGGAGTATAGATCATTTGCCCGAATTCAAAAGATCGGATCGTTTTCCTATCCTTGCTTTCCAATGCGCGGGTTTCCTTAACAAAAAAACCATTGGTATAATAGGCATCTGCTTTTCTAAGCAAATAAGCATCGTTTTCCGTTGTAAAAGAGAGTTCTTTATTGTACAGATCTCTGCCCGACTGGGCAAATACGTCCATGGTCAAAATCAAGCAACCCAATATGATCAACCCTTGTTTTTTCATGATATGGCCCTACTTATCCACTTTATTTTTCTCGATCACCCTGATCCTGGCAATCGCTTGTTGTACTTTTTGTGCCTCGTACCCCTTTTGAAGCAAAAAAGCGGTTGTTTTTGCCTGTCGGCTTACCGGGGCTTCTTTTACAAGAATCTCCCATTTTTTGATCGCCAGTTTTTGAAGGGTTTGCTCATAATCCTCTGATTCTATTTCCTTAATTGCCCGTTTAATATTGGGTTCACTTATCCGTTTTTGTCTTAATGCGTACTCAATCTTCTTTTTCCCCCATTTTTTAACCCTAAAATGGCTGCCGGCAAACTGTATGCTGTAGCGCTCCTCGTTCAGAAAATCCTCTTCAATCAACCTGACCACCAGCTGATCAACCTCGGTTTTCGGTAAGCCCATCCCAAACAGTTTTTCCCTTACCTCATAATGGCATCTTTCCCGGTAAGCACAGAAATATTTTATTTTGGGAAAAGCCTGTTCGGCAGTTACTCGGTTTTTCACTGGCTGTAATTGATGCGCTTTTGTTTCTATAATCCTGGATTGGGGGCCCTTTTGGTCGTTTCTGATATAACCTATACGGCTCCAAATAATTGAACATAAAGTAAAACAATATTTTACACAGTCCTCTAATGACACCGGAATGGGTTGATTTGCTGTCTTACTTACCTACGTAAATATTGCCAAAAGGGTGAATCTTCACTAAAAATCCTTTCGCAGGTCAGCGCTGTTCTATTCAAATAACTTCAACAAGAATTCCTGATCGAATTCACATCTGATTCACATTCTGTTTTTTAACTGTCCGGACATGGATTTCTGTTGTGGAATATTAACAAATTACGTTAGGTTTGTTGCGAACCTAAATTCTGGAGAATGAAATTTATTGTTTCTTCGTCTTCCCTGTTAAAACACCTGCAGCAAATCAGCGGTGTAATCAATGCCAATACGGTTTTGCCGATTCTGGAAGACTTTTTGTTTGAGATTGAAGATAAAAAATTGAACGTTGTTGCTACCGACCTCGAAACCGTTATGCGTGTGCAGATGGATGTGGAAAGTAAAACCAATGGTAAAGTGTGTATCCCGGCCAAAATACTGCTGGATTCTTTAAAAAATATTGCTGACCAGCCCCTTACTTTTAATATTGATAAGAATTTTGCGGTTGAGATCACCAGCGATAATGGTAAATACAAGGTAATGGGTGAAAATCCGGATAATTTTCCTAAAGAACCGGCTGCCGATGATACCACCGGATTCAATATGAGCAGCAGTGCCTTATTGACCGCAATTAATAAAACCCTTTTTGCAGTAAGTAATGATGATTTGCGTCCGGCTATGACGGGTGTATTCTTTGAATTAACCAAAGACAGTGTTCAGTTTGTAGCCACCGATGCGCATAGACTGGTGAGGTATAAAAGAATAGACACAAAAGCTTCTAAAACAGATTCCTTTATTGTGCCTAAAAAACCTTTGAACCTGTTGAAAAATGCGCTGCCAGATAATGAGGATGAGCTGACCATCAGTTATAACAATAACCATCTTTTTGTAAACCACGGATCTACACAAATGATCTGTCGTTTAATCGATGCCCGTTTCCCTGATTATAAAGTGGTAATTCCGGCCGACAACCCTTATAAATTAATCGTTAACAAAGCTGATTTTCAAAATGCATTGCGTCGCGTAAATGTATTCAGTAATAAAAGCACTAACCAGGTAGCATTAAGCATCACTGGTAGTGAATTACAGATGGCTGCACAGGATGTTGATTTTAGTTTCGAAGGGAATGAGCGGATGAATTGTCAGTATGATGGGGAAGATCTGCAGATTGCATTTAATGCCAAGTTTTTAATCGAAATGCTGAATGCGGCAGATACCGATGATGTAAAAATGGAGCTGTCTACACCTACCAAAGCCGGCCTGATTAAGCCAACAGAACAGGCTGAGGGAGAAGATTTACTCATGCTGGTAATGCCCTTGATGTTGAATAATTAATACATAATTTATATAAATAATCGCCCTCTTACCAATCGGTAAGGGGGTTTTCTTTTAGCGAATACAGTATTTGTTAGTAAATTGACGCACTAAATTCGATCTGCCATGTTGGACGGTATTATTCATTATTTTGAACATATTCCCAGTCTTCACCGCGCCCTGATTCTGGCTGGCGGTATTAGTTTTTTCTGGATGGTAGAAAGTGCCGCTCCTTTATTTTCTTTTCGCTACCATAAATGGAAACACGCTTCGGTAAATCTCTTTTTTACCCTTACTACCATCATAGTAAATTTTGCTTTTGCTTTATTGATTGTGAAAACCAGCGACTGGACCATCGCTCATCATTTCGGAATTGTGCAATGGCTGTCATTGCCAACGGGATTATCCCTGATTGTAGGGTTGGTATTGCTTGATTTCGTAGGGGCCTGGTTGATTCATTATATTGAACACAAGGTAAAATGGATGTGGAAGTTTCATATGGTGCACCATGCAGATACACATGTTGATACCACTACCGCCAACAGACACCATCCGGGCGAAAGTGTGCTCAGGGCAATTTTTACCCTTATTGGTGTTTTTGTTTGTGGGGTTCCGATGTGGCTGGTAATGATATACCAAAGCCTAAGTGTGGTACTTACCCAATTCAATCACGCCAATATCCGTTTGCCTTTATGGCTGGATACCTCATTAAGCTGGGTGATTGTTTCTCCGGATATGCATAAAGTGCATCATCATTATATGCGGCCACAAACGGATAGTAATTATGGAAATATTTTTTCCTTTTGGGACCGACTCTTTGGAACTTATAATCATACGCCTGTAGATCAGGTACAATATGGACTGGATGTACTGGATGGAAATCAGGATGAAAATATTCCCTTTCAACTGGGCGTTCCCTTTAACAAAAAAATTAAGACAGATTATTGATCTTGTCAGCATCTTTGCAACAAATACGATACATGAAAAGAATCGCCATGATACCTGCCCGTTATGCCGCTACGCGTTTTCCGGCTAAACTGATGCAGCTGCTTGGCAATAAAACCGTTATTCGTCATACTTATGATAATACGGCAGCCACGGGGTTGTTTGATGAGGTATATGTGGTTACTGACAGTGAAACTATTTTTAATGAGATTACCCAACATGGTGGCAAAGCCGTGATGAGTAAAAAAACGCATGAGAGTGGTAGCGACAGGATTGCAGAAGCCGTGTGTGATATGAACATTGATATTGTGGTAAACGTGCAGGGTGACGAGCCTTTTGTAAAACGTGAACCGCTGGAAAAATTATTACAGGTTTTTGACGGAAAAGAGGGAGAAAAAATCCAGGTAGCGTCTCTTATGCAGGTAATGAAAGAGCAGGCGTTTATTGATGACCCCAACTATGTGAAAGTTGCCGTTGATAAAAATATGTTCTCGCTTATGTTTTCAAGAAGTGTGATTCCTTACCCAAGAAACAAAAACAGTGAACCCGTTTATTACGAACATATCGGTGTATATGCTTTTCGGAAAGAGGCGCTAATTCAATTCACTAAATGGGAAATGACTCCGCTGGAACAAACGGAAAAAATTGAATGCTTGCGCTATCTTGAAAATGGTATCCCCTTAAAAATGGTGGTAACCGATTATATGGGTATTGAGATTGATACGCCGGAGGATTTACAAAGAGCGGCTTTATTATTATAGTCAACCGGGCTTCTTGCTTTCACCCATAAAAATTTGCTGAACTATCTGAATTTCAGGGTCTTTGCTTATCTTACTGTTTCTAAACGATTGCACATGAACAAAAGCAAACTCCTTCGCTGGTCTATTGTTGTGGCCCTTGCCGGTTTTATTTTTGGTTTTGATACCGTGGTAATTTCAGGTGCCAATCAGCCCATCAAAGAATTATGGCATACTTCCCCTTTGTTTCATGGGTTCTTTATCATGTCAATGGCTTTATGGGGTACTGTTTTGGGCGCTATTTTTGGGGGCGTTCCCACTGAAAAATATGGCCGGAAAACCGTTTTGCTTTGGGTGGGCATCTTGTTTGCAGTTTCTGCTGTAGGCTCTGCTTTTGCCGGAAATCCATATATATTCTCTTTCTTCCGGTTTATCGGTGGTGTGGGTATCGGCGTTTCTTCCGTGGTGGCGCCTATTTATATTTCTGAAATCTCAACACCGGTTACCCGTGGCAGACTCGGTGCATTGTATCAATTCAATATTGTGTTTGGTATTTTGATCGCATTTCTCTCAAATTATTTTTTACAGGGCGTAGGGGGTAGTAATGACTGGCGCTGGATGTTGGGGGTATTGGCTATCCCTTCTTTTATTTATACTGCCCTGGTTTTCGGAATCTCAGAAAGCCCGAGATGGCTGATATCCAAAAAGAATGATCTGGTTTCTGCTAAAAAAATCATGTTACAAATTGGCGTTACCTACGTAGAAGCTGAAACAGCGGCTATTTTACAGAGTAATGAACACGAATCGGGAGCAGGTAAAGCTCTTCGATTTTTTAGTGCTAAACACAAAAAAATTATCGGTCTGGCATTTATGGTCGCTTTTTTTAACCAGTTATCCGGTATCAATTTCATTCTTTACTATGCCCCGGAAATCCTGGAAAAAGCCGGATTGGCTGCAAAAGAATCGCTTTTTAATTCAATTGCCATTGGTGGCATTAACCTCGTATTCACTTTTGTGGGTTTATACCTGATTGACCGCTTGGGAAGAAAAACCTTATTGATCATTGGCTCGTTTGGTTATATCCTGAGCCTCTCCATGGTATCCTTTGCCTTCTATTCGCATGCCGGCTCGTTGTTCTTAATGAGTTTTTTATTACTCTTTATTGCGGCCCATGCTATTGGACAAGGCGCTGTTATCTGGGTATTTATTTCTGAGATTTTTCCTAATAAAATACGAAGTGCCGGACAATCTTTCGGCGCCAGTATTCACTGGGTATTTGCTGCCCTGATTACCCTAATCACCCCGGTATTTTTAGATAAAGACAATGGTATTTTCAAAGAAAACCCCTGGCCTATTTTTGCTTTTTTTGCCTGTATGATGGTATTACAATTAGTTTGGGTGCTTACCAGTGTTCCTGAAACCAAAGGTGTTTCTTTGGAGGCCCTGGAACAAAAGTTAAGCGCATAACCCGGTCTTTCTTCGCGTGTATGCAAACAAGTCTCTTGTAATACTGTTAAAAGGGCGCATAATATCCAATAACTAATACTAAACTACATACTAGCGCTTAGTCATTATTCGTTCTAAGTTAGTAGTCATAATATCAGGTAGACGCACAGGTTTATGTAATAGTTTTAGACTGGATATTACAGTAAATTTGTATGTGGTCTGATTTTTGTCTCCAGATTACGAATTTCACTATGTCTGAATATCCTAAATTATATAACCTGGTTATCCTGGAAGAGTTGGGAGACCCATCGGCTATTCTGGAAGTGCTTTCCATGTTTTTTGACAGCGCTCCCAATGATATTCAAGAGCTGGAAAAGTTGTTTGTTGAGAAAAAAGCTATTCCGCTTAGTCAGTTAGCCCACAAAATAAAAACCGTTGTTTCGCTTTTACAATCGTTTCGTTTAATCGACCTCTTGAAAACAATTGAAACCCGCACCAAAGAAACGGGGGACGTAGCTATTGTAGCAAAAGAGGTGGCTGAAGTGGTTTCTCTTTTTGCAGAATTGGAAAAACAACTACACCAGGAATGGGAAAGATTGAAAAAAGAACAGTCAACCCATCACTGAAGTGTTTATCATTCATTAAAACTGTCAGAGTCAGCGTATGACAATACTTGTCGCAGAAGACGAACCTATGTTACTCAAAACCATTGAGTTAAAATTGAAGAAAGAAGGGTATGAGGTAATTGCCACCGCCGATGGTCGCGAAGCAATTGAGAAAATAGAAGCGTCTAGTCCCGATATGGTGATTACCGATATTATGATGCCTTTCTCTTCCGGACTTGAGATTATTTCTTTGGTACGCCAAAAAATAAAAAAGAAGATCCCGATCATTATTCTTTCTGCCATAGAGCAGGAAAAAGTTGTGCTGGAAGCTTTTGAACTAGGGGCCGATGATTATATCACAAAACCTTTTAGCCTCAACGAACTAACAATACGAGTAAAAAAATTAATGATTCAATCTCAAAGAAATGGCTAACACCAATTATTTATTTCCAAAATATTACCCTGCCCTGGTATGACTATTTCTTTTCAAAAAAGATATTTCTGTTTATGCCTCTTGCTTACCCTTGCGCTTGGTGTTGCTGCACAGGAGCAGGATACGCTTAGCTCGGATGGATTATTACTGGCTGCCCGACACAGGGCATTTGAAAAAAACGATTACCCAAAAGCAAAAGAATATTTATACAAAGCTTTGCTAATCAGTCCCAACTATGCCGATATCCGCATATTTCTCGGGCGAATTCATACCTGGACAAAAAACTACGACAGTGCCAGATATTATTTTTCATCGGTCTTAGATAAAGACCCTTCATATGAAGATGCTTCTGCTGCATTGGCCGATCTGGAATACTGGACAGATAATAATAAAGTATCGCTGGCGGTTTGTGAAACGGGATTAAAATATCATCCGGCTTCTCAAACGCTGTTGGTGAAAAAAGCACGTGTTTTGTATGAATTAAAGCAATATCCGGATGCGGAACTGACTATAGAAAAAGCTTTAAACATTAATAAAAACAATACCGAAGTAAGGGCCTGGTCAAGCAGGATCAAAGAATCCTCTTTAAAAAACAAAATCAGCTTTGATTATGATTATGTTTATTTCGATAAGCAGTTTGCCAACCCCTGGCACCAGGCAAGTTTTGATTATACCCGAGTAACGGGTATCGGTTCAGTAACCGGCAGAATTAACTATGCAAATCGATTTACTGAAAATGGTGTTCAATACGAAATAGAAGCCTATCCGCATATATCCAAAACTTTCTATGCTTATCTGAACGCAGGATATTCTGCCAATGATGGTGTTTTTCCGGGATGGCGTGGTGGGTTTTCCCTATACGCCAATCTGCCCAAAAGTTATGAAGGAGAATTGGGGGTTCGTTATCTGCAATTTTCAGGTTCGCCTACCTGGATATATACTGGCTACCTGGGTAAATATTATAAAAGTTGGCTCTTTGGCGCCAGGGCCTATCTTACCCCTAGCACTTATACCAGCACACCCTCCGCATCTTATACAGCTTCAGCAAGATATTATTATGGCGGAGCGGATGAGTGGTTGGGCTTTACTGGCGGTTATGGCATTTCTCCGGATGACAGATTGAATTCTATTTTGTTAGATAGTAAAATACGGCTACTCACTTATAAAGTCGGCGCCTCTTATAGAAAAAAAATATCCCGCTTAAATGTATTGAGCGCCGATATTACCTGGTATAATCAGGAATACCTTCCCGGATCTTATGGAAACCAATATCAATTAAGCATTGGATGGCTACATCGCTTTTAAACAAACCGAAGATCTCCTGGCTCCAAGCATTGATTGTTCTGGTGCTTTTACTGCCTTTATGGATGTCGTTATCCTGGTTCTTCACAAAAAAAAGAATATTAGTTGCTGCTGTAATTGATAAAACGGTACTTACACAAAATGGCCAGGAGCATATTTCTCTTACCTGGGTTTTGAACCACGAAAAATTTACAAAAAACGATCGTTCCCTATATAATAATAAGCGCGACTATTTTGGTTTCTTTCCCGAAGAAAAAGAGGAATTCAGGTTAAAAGGATTAGAGCGTTTTTCAAATGATAAACTTACCCAACTTAGTAATGATGCCGATCTGGCTTATATCACCGATTCCTATGGTATCTATAAAAACGAATGGTACAAACAAGGTGACGCGAAAGAAAGATCAGGAATGGTATACGGGGGAATGAGTAAACAGGATTTGTTTTTATTACAAAAAATGAAAGAAAAACATAAGTTGGTGATTACCGAATTCAATTGCCTCGGATCACCAACCGATTCTTCTGTAAGAAATGGTTTTGAAAATACATTTGGTATTCATTGGTCGGGTTGGATAGGTCGCTATTTTGATTCATTTGATACAACAAAGAATAAAGAACTTCCCCGCTGGCTGATCTATAATTATAAAATAAGGCACCACGGCGAATGGCCTTTCAAAAAAAGCGGGATTGCATTTATTCATTCCGATGACCGTGTGGTGATCCTTGAAAACGATACACACTTGGTTAACGACCTTCCGCATATATATGCTTCAACAGAGGCTATTACCGAGTATGGTGTTCCCGAAAAAATCCATTATGCTTTCTGGTTTGATGTGATTTCTGTGGATACAACTATCAATAAAATAATTGCTCACTATCAAATTGATGCAAACAAACCCGGGCTGGCGGTTCTTGCAGAAAATGGAATACCCGCACAGTTTCCGGCCATTACCATTCATAGTAACAAGGATTATCGGTTCTTTTATTTTTCCGGAGATTTTTGTGATAATCCCATCGAATTAGGCAGTTCTTATTTTACTGGGGTTCATTTTTTTCGTTGGTTTATGTACAATAAACTGGACCCCCAGGAGCGTAAAAGTTTTTTCTGGACCTTCTATCGCCCCCTGGTGAGTAAGATTTTGAACGAGTATTATTCATTGAAACTTTGATTGATCCTTAGTGAGGTCGGAACTTTAGCAAAATACTATCGGGTACAATTTTAAGGCTTCCCTGAATCTGCCTGTTCTTTGCAAGAAAGGCATTGAAGGCTGCTGTTAATTCATTTTGTTTGTCGGGATTCTGTTCCGGCGTTAGCTCCATATTCTGTCCTATACGAAACAGGTTATTGTTGCTTAACATAAACCCACCTTTAATAAAATCAACCAGATCATTTTTGGTTTGCATGATTGGATAAGCATGGATATTTCTAAAACCTCTGGTAGTATCCAAGCCTGTACCCATCCAACTGGCCACAGAAGGGGTTTTTATTTTATAGGATTTCTTCAACCAGGCAAGCAGGCTTGGGGTTATATCAAAATGTGTTGAGATAGAAGAAAAACGAGCCGTTCTTTTTAGTAATGGAGAATAGATTATCAGGGGTACATGGTACCTGTCTATTTTATTATTCATGGGTATTTCCGGCATCCGGTGATCTCCTGTGATCAGAAAAACCGTGTTGGCAAAATCCGGTCTTTTACTGTATTCATGTATAAAATTATTTATTGCATCATCCATGTACAAGATACTGGCAAATTGATATTGATAGTTTCTTCTTTGTTTTTTAACCTCCTCTGTTAATCCCAATGCAGTCATCCTGTCTTCGAATTTCTGAAGATATTTAGCCTGTTCATTAATCTTAAACGGATCATGTGTTGAAACCGTCAGGATAATATTTACCGAAGGCTTTCCCGAAGTCGGGCTTTTTTGTGTTAGCTCCATATAATGCCGAAACAACTCTTTATCACCATATCCCCAGGTAAACCCATTTTGAGAAGGCATTTTGGTATAACCAGCCGGGAAGCTTTTTCCATCATTAATAAAACCAATAGTATTCTTCCTAAGAAACACATCCATATTATCAAACTGAGATTCGCCGCCATAATAAAAAGAACTTGTATATCCATTATGTTCAAGCACGTTTAGAAGGGAGAGGTGGGGTGGCATACGATTACCTAATTCATTAAACCCGTTTTTTGTAAATGGTAAAGAACCTACTAAAGAAGGTAGCACCGCAAAAGTTCTACCTCCTTCACTTAGAAAATTTTGCCAATAAAGACTTTTCCCGGCCAGGGAATCTATAAAAGGAGTAAAATTTCCCAGATAAGCCCCCTCATTTGTAAATGCCCTGCCCAATCCTTCCACCAGCAGAATCACAATATTGGGAGGAGTCTGTTTATGATTAAAAAATGGCGATAGCACATCAACAGAAGTATCGACAGAATGAAGAAACGGGTAATTTTTTTCATCTATATAGCGAAATATAGAAGAATCGTTTTTTGTATTACCAACAGCATAATCGCCAGAATAAGCATCTGAATAAATATCCGTTTCAACAGCCGGCGGGAAAAAATATTGATAACTCTTAGAGAAAAAATAATCTGCTTTATTAATCGACAAATTGTTACTGTATTCCTGTCCGGGTAGCCATGAATCCGTCAAGTCTGCAATACCTGATCCACTTAGAAAAATAAAAAAGATAAATAACACAAAAGAGGCCAGCCCTCTTATTTTTATCCTGGGCGGGAAGTAGATAAATGCGCCGATCGACAATGCGACCAATACAACAAGAATCAGGATCAAAGAAATGGGAACGCCACCCGATGCTCCAACAGTTTGCCGGATATCTGCTATCGAATATACCCAGAGATCGGCACCAAGGGGCACGAGCGTCTTAATAAAATATTGCGAAAGCAATAGCTGAATCAATACCAAAACAATGGCGCCTACAATAAATAGCGTTTTCGCGATTTTTTCCTTTATCAGAAATAAAAAACTAAACACAAGGAATATTGGCGCAATTATTTTCAGAAAAAATGAAAAGTCTTTTGCAAAACCATACAATACCACTTTCCAAAAAAAAGCCGGAGTGCCATGTTGAGAATAATCAATAGCTAACTCAATCCCTCTGGCAAATAATAGTAATCCCAGTAAAACAAAAACAAGACTGCTATACTCCGTAAAAGATCTGGAAATAAACAGTACCGCTTTTGAAATCGCCGGAACAATGCTTCTTTCCAAAAGTGATGCTGCATGATTCTTTTTAGGTATTTCAGGAACCGTTTTTTCTTGGAGTGCTGGTGTATTTTGGGAGCCTGGAGAGATGGGTATTGGGGCCGATTCTGTTTTTTTAGCAAATCCCTGCCTGGTCATCTCACCCCAGCTTTTCTCCTTTTTGAAAAGATCAAACAGTCCCTTAATCGCACTCCAAACCACAAATGGATGATAATAGAATGGTTCGGTAAGTCCAGTAAGCATTAATCGTAGAATATCAATCCTTCGTCTGTATTGATTGAACGTGACAACCTCCATTAAAATAGCAAAACAGGAATAGAGATAGCTGAAAAAAATAATAAAGAAAAAATAGGTTAAGAAAAATCCCCAATCCATCATTCCGAGTAATGCAAAAATCAGAAAACAGATAAACCCAAAAAATTCGATTGCGGGGGCGCACAATTCAAAAAAGAACCAATATGGATAACTCAGCATGCCCAATAGATTGTACCTGGGATTGAAGAACATGATCCGGTGAAAATATAATGTTTCAAAGGTTCCCCTTATCCATCGGTTACGCTGCCTTCCCAAAATCTGGAATGAGGCGGGTGCTTCAGTCCAGCACAAAGGATCTGGTATATAAGTAACCACATATTCCTCTCCTCTCTCTTCCATCAGTCTCCGCATCCTTACCACCAGCTCCATATCTTCTCCTACCGTGTTGGTATTATATCCTCCGCATTGTATGGCGATCTCTTTATCAAAAGCACCAAAAGCACCGGATATTAGCATCAGTCCATTTAATCGGGTCCAGGCCATTCTTCCTAAAATAAATGCCCGTATATATTCGAGTATCTGTATCTGTGGGAGATAATCATCTGCTAATTTTATTTTCACCAGTCGGCCTTCTTCAATAGTGCAGGAGTTGGCAATTCTTACGACCCCTCCACTCGCTATTACTCTTTTATCAGTCTGTTCTAAAAAGGGTTTGATCATTTTTAGAAGTGCGTCCTGCTCCAATATACAATCCACGTCTATGCAAACCAGGTAATCATTCGATGAAATATTGATACCCACATTCAATGCATCTGCTTTCCCGCCGTTTACCTTATCTACCACTATCAGTTTATGGTAAATACTATTCCGGCTTTTATAGACTCCCCTTACTTCTTTTGTGTCAATTTGCTGCTGTATAAAAAAATCAATCTTTTCCAGGTCATAGGCTTCTATCAGCTTGTCGAGACTGTCATCTTTACTTCCATCATTAATAATAATCACTTCCAGATTGGTATAATAAATAGATAATAGAGAACGAACATTTTCAACAATATTCAACCCCTCATTATACGCCGGCGCCAGTATACTAACCGTTGGGGCATGAACAGATGCAGCCAGCACCCGAAAATCGGTAAATGCATTTTTTCGCAAATGCTTTTGCGTTTCACCTATTGAGTATAATCCGATAAGTACATAGGAAAGCAGCAACACAACAGAATAAATAAATATTCCATAAGTTAAAATATCAAATAATATTTTCGCCGCTATTTGTACAATCATCTCTTCAATACAGATTGAACATGAAATAAGATGGGTTGGTAGGGTGCCGGTATTTCACTTGCTTTTTGTTCAAGTATTTCCCAGCCGTCTGCATAATTATTTGCTATAATGATGGCCGTTTTCAATTTTATCTGGTCATTGCTATGTTCCAATAATTGAATTAGTTGAGACTTTTCGTTTTCTGATACCTGGTCCTTTAACGAGTCTAATATCCCCAATTGATTCGCCAATGATTCATTGGGCAGATGGGCCATTAATAAAGCAGGGATCGTTTCATCGGCCAATCTCTCTAATGTTTTTAAAGCCTGGTTTCTTACTGATACCGA
This sequence comes from uncultured Bacteroidota bacterium, assembly GCA_903913355.1. GTDB lineage: Bacteria > Bacteroidota > Bacteroidia > Chitinophagales > Chitinophagaceae > Sediminibacterium. The sequence continues at coordinate 18,415 of CAIWKU010000226.1, forward strand.
AGGATGATTCAGGCAATTGATCACATTTTCCCGTAAACCAAATTGCTGGTATTCTCCGGCAAGTTTTAAACCAAATACCACTACTGTATCATTTTCAGATAATAACCAGTAGGGTATCCTGTCAGAAAGGTCTTCTTTTGGGGAAGAATGCTTAAGCTGTTCCAATAGTTTTATCTGCTGCCATCCAGTTAGGGGGTAGGTAATGATATCCAGAAAACGCAAGCCGGCAAAACCCGTTAGGTTAATCACTCCTGTTTGGGCTTCCATTCGAACATATTCATTGTCACTATTGGTGCTCTTGTATAATTCGGGTAACATATCCCGCTGGTCCATCATATATATTTCCTGAATACCTTTTGCCCGTATATGCCAGCTTCTTTTCGAATGCATTTTTTTAATGGAATCTGCTTTCAATCCCAAATGTTCATACAGCGCTACAATATTATTTGCCGCTACTCCTGAAAAATTTCGTTTACAGGCCAGCAGCTCCTCCATAACCAATTTCCGGGCCCAGGGGTTTTTCATCATCCGGTAAAACTTCTTAGGTAGAACAACAGATTCGAAAGAATCTTCCATAATAATCGCACTAATCCAAACCTGCAGGTTCTTTGAAACACCGCCATTATATAAAAACACCCTTTTTTTATAATACAGATAGGCATAAATGACTACCACAATCAGCAGAATGGCAAGGCCCAGTATTTTTATCCCTAAATACAGGTATTCCGGACTAATGTATTTCATTACCGTATTGGTAAAGAAGTTATCTAACAGGCAGGATTTTACACTAGTATGACTGATTCTAATCATTGGCATCCAACTAAAACGATTTCTCCGGACATTTATAGATTTGTCTTTCTTTCATTAAAAAAACGAACTTCATTAAAGTTAAGAAAACAATCCCTTTGTTCGGGTTTGCCGGAATAAAACTAATTTGTAATTAGCCCTTTCTCAACTAGGTTTGCATAATAATTGATGCGCTTTTAATCGCTTAAAAAAGAGTAACATGAGTTTTCGCAATTTTAAAATGGTTAGTTATGTCGTTTACGGACGCGGTAGCTTTAACCAACTCGATGAAATATTAGCACCCCAAAGAAAAGGAGACGCTCCCATGGTTTTTTTGGTTGATCATTTTTTTGATGGGAAACCCTTTCTCAACAGGATTCCCCTGCGTGGAAAAGATAAGATCGTGATCGTTGATGTAACACAGGAACCCAAAACCAAACAGGTTGATGCATTAGCTGATCAGCTAAAAGAAGAATTTGGTACCATTAGCGGAGTAATTGGTATTGGTGGGGGTTCTGCTATGGATCTGGCAAAAGCGGTTTCGCTCATGATGACCAATCCCGGCTCTTCTGCCGATTATCAGGGCTGGGACCTGGTAAAACATCCCGGTGTATATAAAGCCGGCATCCCAACATTAAGCGGTACGGGTGCAGAAGTTAGCCGAACCACCGTATTAACCGGTCCAACCCGTAAACTGGGTATGAACAGCGATTTCACTCCCTTTGATCAAATTGTTCTGGATCCGGATTTGACCAAAGATGCGCCGGTTAACCAGCGTTTCTATACAGGCATGGATTGTTATATCCATTGTATTGAAAGTCTGGAGGGAACTTTTCTAAATGAATTCAGCAAAAGCTATGGTGAGAAAGCATTACAATTATGCCAGAAAGTATTTGTTGAAAAAAATCATTGGGATGAGGAATCTGATGAACAACTAATGATGGCATCTTATGCAGGCGGAATGAGTATTGCCTATTCGCAGGTTGGGGTAGCGCACGCTGTAAGTTATGGATTAAGTTATCTGCTGGGAACCAAGCATGGTATTGGAAACTGTATTGTAATGAACCATATCGAAGAATTTTATCCTGCCGGAGTAAAAGAATTCAAACACATGGTTGCTAAAAATAATATTGAGATTCCTGCCGGCATTTGTAAAGGATTAACAGATGAACAATTTGATACAATGATCAATGTATCCCTGGGTATGAAACCTTTATGGGAAAATGCATTGGGTAAGAACTGGGAATCTATTATGACAAGAGATAAACTTCGTGCACTCTACGAAAAATTATAAAACCCTTTAGTAACGCAGCCCTCTGGCTGCGTTTTTTTATTCCATACTCTGCATAAACGGAATAACTTCAAGCACCTTCCACCCTTGTAAAAAGGAATCAGATTTCCTCCCCTCATTATTTATTACCAGTAAAGTATCGGTATTTCTTTACTCGTATTCATTAATCCAGTAATTTACTACTCAGTTTTTACCACCCCAACCAGCTATTTATGAAAAAATCAGTCCTGCTAAGTTTTTGCTTATTGGCAACAATGTTTATCGCTAATGCACAAGGGTATTCCCCCTCGCTTTTTAATAGTATGCAATGGAGAATGATTGGGCCACATCGTGGTGGCCGAACAGTAGGTGCTGTGGGTGTGGTGCAACAGCCGGGTGTATTTTATATTGGTGTAAATAACGGCGGTGTATGGAAAACCAATGATTATGGCAGAACCTGGAACCCCATCTTCGACCAGCAATCTACCGGCTCCGTAGGTGATGTGGCTGTGGCTGAATCCAATCCCAACGTAGTATATGTTGGTTGTGGTGAAGGTATCCAAAGACCCGATTTGTCAATCGGCGATGGTGTATATAAATCAACCGATGCCGGTAAAACCTGGCAAAATATGGGACTGAAAGATGGTCAGCAGATTGGCGATATTGTTATCGACCCAAAAAACGAAAATCGCGTTTTTGTTGCTGTCCTGGGTCACCCTTATGGCCCTAATACCGAAAGAGGCGTTTACCGTTCATTGGATGGTGGCAAAACATGGGAGCGTGTATTATATAAAGACGAGAATACAGGTGCTATACAAGTTAGTTTCGATCCCAATAATTCAGAGATCCTGTATGCGGATCTATGGGCTGGCAGACAGGGGCCCTGGGAAAATGGCGCCTGGAACGGAAAAGAAAGTGGTCTATACAAATCTACCGATGGCGGAACTACCTGGAAAAAATTGACAAAGGGGTTGCCTACTGTTGAACAGGGTTTGGGAAGAATTGGATTTTGTACGGCACCCTCCAATAGCAACCGTATGTATGCAACCGTTGATGCGGGCAGATATGGCGGTGTGTATAGAAGTGATGATGCTGGAGAAAGTTGGATCAATATCAATAGCGATGGCCGGTTCTGGGGTAGGGGAAGCGATTTTGCAGAAATCAAAGCAGATCCTATCAATGCAGATATTGTATATAGCGCCAATGTAGTTACCTGGAAATCGATTGATGGTGGAAAAACATGGACAGGTTTTCGGGGTGCTCCAGGTGGAGATGATTACCACCGTATCTGGATCAACCCAACCAATCCAAAAATAATGCTGATCGCGCTGGATCAGGGTGCAATCATCACTACCAATGGAGGAGAAACCTTTTCTTCCTGGTATAATCAACCCACCGCTCAGTTCTATCATGTAAATACTGATAATGCGTTCCCTTATAATGTATACGGCGGACAACAGGAAAGTGGTTCCGTAGGAATTGCTTCACGCGGAAATGATGGCCAGATTACTTTACGCGAATGGCATCCTGTGGGTGTGGAAGAATATGGATATGTTGCACCTGATCCTCTAGACCCCAATATTATTTACGGCGGCAAACTCACCAAATACGATAAAAGAACCGGCCAGGTACAAAATATTTCTCCTGAAATTGGTCGTAGTGGAAAATATCGTTTCCTAAGAACCGCACCAGTTTTGTTTTCACCGATTGATCCGAAAACACTGTATTATGCCGGCAATGTACTTTTCAAAACACAGAATGGAGGCAATACCTGGCAGGTAATCAGTCCCGATCTAACCCGCGAAAGTTGGGATATCCCCGCCAGTGTAGGTATTTACAGTTCAGATGATCTGAAAAAAATGCCTCGTCGGGGTGTGATCTATACCATTGCACCTTCATTTAAAGATATCAATACCATCTGGGTGGGTACCGATGATGGTTTTATTCAGGTAACCAAAGACGGTGGTAAAACATGGAAAAATGTTACGCCTCCAGAGATCAGCTCCTGGAGTAAGATCTCATTAATGGAAGCCAGTCATACAGATGTAAACACAGTTTACGCTGCTGTAAACAGAATCCGTTGTGATGATATGCATCCTTACGCTTACAAAACCAATGATGGTGGTAAAACCTGGAAACTGATTACCAATGGACTTCCCTCCAACGAACCTATCAATGTGGTTCGGGAAGATCCTTATCGTAAGGGTTTGTTATATGCTGGTTCTGAAAATGCAGTATATGTTTCTTTTGATGAAGGAGAACATTGGCAATCGCTTCGATTAAACATGCCACCTACTTCCGTTCGTGATTTGGTGATCAAAGATGATGACCTGGTAATCGGAACACATGGCCGCGGATTCTGGATATTAGATGATCTGACACCTCTTCGTCAATTAAATGAAAAAACTGCCGCCAGCACTGCTATTTTATACAAACCACAGCAGGCGCTTCGTATCCGCTGGAATATGAATCCGGATACACCGATACCACAAGAAGAAGCTGCCGGACAAAATCCACCCGATGGAGCCGTGATAGATTATTTTTTAAAAGAGGATGTAAAAGGAGAAGTAACGCTTGAAATTCTTGATGCTGCCGGAAAATCAATACGCAAATACAGTAGTAATGATAAGCCTTATGAAGTAGGTCCCGTAAATATTCCTTTATACTGGATTCGTCCGCAACAGATTTTATCTGCCCAGGCGGGTTCGCATCGTTTTCTTTGGGATCTGCACTATAATCCCCTGGAAGGAGAAGCACCCAACTATCCCATCTCAGCAACGTATATGAATACGGCTCCAGAACCCACGTCGCCATGGGCAATGCCTGGTAATTATACTGCAAAATTGACCGTTAATGGAACAGTTTACTCGCAATCTTTTTCTGTTAAAATGGATCCGCGTGTAAAAACCAGTATCGCTGATTTACAAAAACAACATGATTTATCTCTTCAATGTTATGAAGGAAGAAAATCTGCTAAACAGGCGGTAGCAGAAATTTCCGAAGCGCGCAAACAATTAAAAGCCGCGATTGCAAAAGGCGGGGCGAATAGTGCCTCCCTGACGGCGCTTGATCAAAAAGCAGGAGAACTGGAAGGAGTATCAAGAGGCAGAGGTCCGGGTGGTGGCGGCGGTGCTGCTGCAACCGGAATAAGTTTTGGTCGGGTTTCTTCTTCTTTAGGCGGTTTATTTAATGTGTTGCATGGTGCAGATATGCCACCCACTTCACAAGCCATTGCCGCTGCCAATGAAAGTATTGCTCAGATAAATGAACTGAAAGCTAAATGGAGTAAAATAAAAGCAGATATACAAGTAGCTCTAAAAAATTGATTCAACCAGAGAAACCCATCTATACAACCACTCAATCAGAAAATCTGATTGAGTGGTTTCTCAATAAAAATTGAGGCCGGGTATTTCTACAGATCCTGGCTATATGATTGAAACCGATCGCTTAAAAATTATCCCCCTTTCCTCGGAGCAATTGCTATTGTATGTAAACAGCGACCATGGTTTTGAAAAACAATTTGAACTTCATTCTTTTCCCCGATTTTTTACTCCCGAGCTGATACAAACACTCGAGCATGGAATTATTCCCGCGTTAAAAAATCCTAAAAAAAATTGGCTGTTCATTACTTTATGGGTAATTATTTTAAAAAAAGAAAATCGTGTGGTGGGCGATTTATTTTTTAAAGGCGAGCCCGATGAGAAAGGAGAAATCGAAATTGGCTATAGCGTGTATGAGACACATAGAAACCGGGGTATTATGACAGAAGCCGTAAAGGGAATTATCTCCTGGGCCGTTCATCAAAAAAATATAAAAGCCATAAAAGCGGAAACGCAAAACAATAATCCCGGTTCTATGAAAGTGCTTTTCAATAATGCTTTTATGATTCAACAACAAAAGGGGAGCTCTGTCTGGCTGAAAAAAGCGCTATAGCCAACACAGTGATTTCTTATCTGTGTAATTTCTTCCGGGTCTCATCCACAATATCCAATAACCCATTACTAAAACTATCATCCGCCAGTTGCCAGAACATGATTCCATTTAGTTTTTTAGAAATTGAATACTTGACTTTTGCAACAATAGAAGCACTGTCATCAAACGTGACAAACCATTTTTTGGTGGAGTTATAAAAATAGGGTTCTGAGGCTGTTTTATCCCAATGATATACAAAACCACTATCCGTTGAAAATACAGAAGAAAAGCTCCTGAAGGAGACTCCGCGTAAAAATCTTCCCTTACCATATAATCCATCATTTTCAGGAGAAACATTTTCCCAGACCCTTGCATAAAACGCGGCACCAATTAATAACTTTCTGGCTGGAACACCTTTTGCCTTTAACAGTTTTACTGCATGGTCGCAGGATTCTTTTTGGTGATCCGTTCCATACAAGGCAGTATGATGTCCGGTTACTGTATCATAACCGGTTATCAAATCATACGTCATCAGGTTAATCCTGTCAACCAATGGCGTTACCTTATCCCAATCCACGGATTCTTCTATAAATTTTGTAAATCCTCCTGCCGCAAAACTGATCTCTTTTGTTTTACCCAGCGTATCCCTAAGTGTTTGAATCAATGCTGTAAAATGATCCCGATCTTCCAGGGAATAGGGATGTCCTGGCGGACCGGGTATCGCTGGATATTCCCAATCAAGATCAATCCCATCCGCCTGAAAATCAGTGAGCAATTTTTTGGTGGAAGAAGCAAATTCCTGTCTGCCGGCTTCTGTTGAAAAAACACCTGAACAAGTATAACAACCTGTCCATCCTCCCATTGATACAATCACTTTTAATTTTGGGTTTCTCCTTTTCAAGGCTACACAACTTACCAATGCAGCACTATCCCGACTATTGCCCAACCACATACGGTTTCCTCGTAAATGCGTAAAACTAAAACAGAGATGGGTAAGTTTTTCTACCGGAAAACTATCGATCATCGTTGGCCTTCCTGCATAATAGCCAAACACAACAAAGTTTTTTTTCTGTGCACAAACAAAAGAAAACAAACAGGGGAGGAGCATAACGGATAATACCGTTATCTTTTTCATTTTAGATAGATGCATGTATCAATGAAAATACGCATTTTTTCCTTTGCTTATTTCGCTTGTTTAAGCCGATAAGGAAACCATCGGCTATTTTATTTTTTCCAACTCTTTCTGCAAGCGAAACATTTCATCACGCAATCTGGCTGCTTCAATAAAATCAAGATCTCTGGCCGCTTTCTCCATTTCTTTCTTTGTTTTACCAATCGCTCTTTCAATTTGTGGAATGGTTTGATAGGTTTCCTGCTCTTCAGCTACTTTACTGGCTACCAATTCCCCGTCTTTCTGTAAAGCATAGGGGTTGGATGGGTCATATCCTTTAATATCCAATACCGATCCCTGGGCAAATACCTGCTCCTTGCTTTTGATGATTGTTTTCGGGGTTATTCCGTGTTCAATATTATAGGCAATTTGCTTTTCTCTTCTTCGGCTGGTTTCATCAATCGTTCGCTGCATGCTTTCGGTCATCTTATCTGCATAAAAAATAACCAAGCCATCAATATTCCTTGCTGCGCGTCCCGCCGTTTGTGTCAGCGATCTTTCGTTTCTAAGAAACCCTTCTTTATCTGCATCCAGTATCGCCACCAGCGATACTTCCGGTAAATCAAGCCCCTCTCTTAATAAATTCACACCCACTAACACATCAATAATGCCCAATCTAAGTTCTCGCAAAATCTCTACCCGCTCCAATGTGTCTACATCACTATGTATATATTTTGACTTTATATTGATACGCCCCAGGTATTTATCCATTTCTTCGGCCATTCGTTTGGTAAGCGTAGTTACTAAAACCCGGTCTCCTTTTTTTACCGTAATATCTATCTGTTCCAACAAATCATCTATCTGATTAACACTTGGTCTTATTTCAATCGGCGGATCAAGCAATCCCGTGGGTCTTACGATTTGTTCAATCACTACGCCACCCGTTTTTTCCAATTCATAATCCCCTGGCGTGGCACTTACAAAAATGGTTTGTCCAATCAGGCTTTCAAATTCATGAAAATTCAATGGTCGGTTATCCATGGCACTGGGCAGCCGAAACCCATAATCTACCAATACCAGTTTTCTGCTTCGGTCTCCTCCATACATACCCGCTACCTGTGGAATGGTTTGGTGACTTTCGTCAATTACACATAAAAAATCTTTTGGAAAATAATCCAGCAAACAGAAGGGTCGGGTGCCAGGTCTTCTCCGATCAAAAAACCGTGAGTAGTTTTCAATGCCATTACAATAGCCCAGTTCCCGAATCATTTCAATATCGTACTCCACTCTTTCTTTTAGTCTTTGTGCCTCAATATATTTTCCGGTTCTTTTAAAATATTCCACCTGCGCCATCATCTCGTCCTGTATCTCATGCATTACTTCTACTATCATTTCTTTGGGTGCGAGATATAATGTAGCGGGAAAGATGGCGGCATTCTCCATCAAGCCGATTCTTTTGCTGGTGGCGGTTTCTATGCTTTCAATCTCTTCTATCTCATCTCCAAAAAATGTGACCCGGTATCCAAAATCAACATAGGGAAGGTTGATATCTACCGTATCTCCTTTTACACGAAACGTGCCTCTTCCAAATTCACCCTGTGAACGATTGTATAATGAATTCACCAATGCGTGTAAAAATCCCTGTCGGGAAATGACCATCCCTTTATGAATCCGGATAATTCCGTTCTCATATTCAGTAGGGTTTCCCATTCCATAAATACAACTTACGCTCGCCACCACAATAATATCTCTTCTTCCACTTAGCAACTGTGAAGTTGCCTGTAGTCTTAATTTATCTAACTCTTCGTTGATACTCAAATCCTTTTCAATATAAATATCACTCACCGGCATATAAGCTTCGGGCTGATAATAATCGTAATAGCTAACAAAATAACCTACCGCATTATCCGGAAAAAATTGTTTGAACTCGCCATACAATTGTGCCACCAGGGTTTTATTATGCGTTAAAACCAATGTGGGTCTTTGTGTATTTTGTATCAGGTTGGCAATCGTAAATGTTTTACCGCTACCTGTAACACCCAAAAGTGTTTGAAACTGCTCTCCATTGTTTACATTTTCTGTCAACTGTTGAATGGCAGATGGCTGGTCGCCTGCAGGAGAATAGGGTGAATGAAGCTGAAACGGCATTATCTGTTTTTATAATTCGGGTTACTAAGTTAAAAATTAAGCCGCAGACTCTGTTAGAAATATGCGGCTCTTTGAATTATTTTAGTGAGATCATTTATCCAATTTCCGGATAATGGCTTTTACATTATCATCTATCTCTTTATCCGTTAATCTTTTTCCATTCATTTCTGCTTTTGTCCAGCCCTGCCATATTTTCTTCTCCGTTCTTGCATTCAGGATGGTAAGCGTTAGCGTACCTTCTCTTATGGTTTCAACCGAATTATCAAAGCCCATTAATTCAGTGGGATAATACATATTGGTATAGGTTCCCCTATAAGGATTATAATACCATCGGGCCAATGGCTGACTATACACCGGATCCGACACTGCCACATTTTCTTTTTTGATATTCATATCATACACAATCAACACATCCGGGTTTTTCTTTACGCGCTTCCATCCGTTCTCCTGAAGATTCTTGTCAACGCTTTTCCGTATGACATTTCCTGTCAGATCGCTTGAATTAAACTTGTGAGCAAGGCTGTCATTCTGGGCCCTTATCCAGGTATAGGTTTTGATTTTATCGAAATCAAAATTTTTGTCTTTTCTAAAATAAGTCTGTCGGTTACAGGCTACGAGTAGAAGAACAAGGGCTAGAAAGTAGAGAAAATTGTTTCGGCTTTTCATATTGACGGATTTAGAGGATTCAGTATAACACCCTTTTTACTCAGTCAATTGGCGTGCCGTTTTTGCAAAAATTGGGTGGAATCTTTTTAGTGAGCGCCTTTCTCTATGACTATTTACATAAATCACAGGTTTTCACACTATAACCTTACTATATTATAGATGGGCACGGCCGGTGTAAAATACTGGTCGTTCTCATTATGTCTGTATATTTTTTGAATGATATCCAGCCCCTTCACCACTTTCCCAAAAGCCGCATAACCTTGTCTGTCTGCCACGTTCTCTCCTCCATAATCCAGTCCCGATTGTTTACCAACACAAATAAAGAATTCTGTTGAAGCGGTTCCGGGTGCCAGCCTGGCCAATGAAATCACGCCGTCTGTATGGCGTATCCCTGTTTCTTGTGTGCTTTCATGGGGAATTCCCGGTATCTGTATAGCTTTTGTGTGATTCGTTTTCCAGATACCTCCCTGTATCAATTCCGTTTTAGGTGCATTGGTCGGCTGGTTCTCAAGATTCAATACCCGGTAAAAATTACTATTAAAATAGAAACCCGAATCTATATACCCTAAAAATGCGGCAACCGTTTTGGGTGCCTGTTTGGGATAAAGCTCGAGTTCAATATCTCCATATTGTGTTTGTATGGCAATATGGGGGTTGACTGTTTTATTTACCTTACAACCTGCCAGCAAAAGAAAACAGATTGCATAATAAATATTCCGCATACTTTTTTTGTTGATATAGTAGTGAACGTTGCGCTGCTTATGATCCGGGAATTACTTCAAACAACATAAACTGTGTTTTTTCGATCGGTAAAAAATTATTATCCGATACCAATAAAAGGGTCTTATGTCCATTGGGTAAGGTTGGGCCAAAAGTTACGCCCTCAATATTATCAATATAGATTCCGAGATCGTCCATATTCAGCAAGAGTTTTTTGGATACCGGTTTTTCTGAAGGCTTTATTTTGAGTGAGGGGTTATTGGATATATCCGTAGCGCCTTTCATATCTGCTAAAAATATTTTAATCGTACAGGGCATTCTTCCCGTTGAAAATGATCTTTCCAATACAATCAGTTTTTGATCTCCGATAGATAAAATATCCGGTATTCCATTAATCTTAAAACCATCAGCCGGTGAAGCCGGGTACGCAATCGGGTCAAGCTTATACGCAAACTGCGCGGTATTCTTTCGGCTCTTCACATCAAACCGATAGAAGCGTACCCATGGATTATTGTCTGAAAGATCTGCTCTTGGCCCATCTTCATATAATGGCTCTTCTACATTCACATACAGCTTTGTAAAATTGTCTGCGAAACTCAATCCTTCCAATACGCCGTTTTGTCTGGGGCCCTTTTCCGTTGCATGCATCAACAGATTGGGTGGAAGCGGAAAAGTATCTATATATTTTCCATCGGGAGAAATAATCGTAATGGCGGGGTTTTCCAATACCGTATCTTTTCCGTTAACAATCCGCTCGCCCTCGCTGCTCCAAATCATTTGATGTGTATGCGGATTATATCGCAATGCTTCGGGGTCGGGCGTATGTGCCGGATCCTGTTTTGAATTTGGATAGGGCTTTCCGTTTTTCTGGTACAAAGTGGTTACTGCTACAAAGACTACGCTATCTATTTTCTTCTCATTCAGAAATATTTTAGCGGTATAATACCTGGCTGGGTTTATGGCAGACCTGTCATCGCTGATCATATAATACACGCCCTTTGTGCTATCATAATCTATCCCGGATAAACCACCAATGGTGGTTCCTTTGTATACAAGATTATGAGGAACATCATATTCGCTGATAAAACGAATGGAGCCAATCGATACTTTTTCATCCGGTTTTATTTTTTGCGAAAACAAAACAGTACAGCTCACCAATATGCTGATAAATAAACAAACGCTTTTTTTCACAGAAATCCGTTTAGCTACTATTTAAAATGAATTCAATTACCAGGTTTTACTTCCGTTCCGTTTCTTATTCGAAAATAGCCAGGGTAATAATTTAGGTTCTGCAAATGCCGAATCCCAACTATTGTGTCCGGCTTTCGGATATTCCGTATAGTTTACATTTTTCGCTCCCCTTGTCATCAGTGCTTTATACAAGTCCCTATCATATTCAGGAGTAACCGAAGCATCCAATGCGCCATGAAAAATCCATAGCGGAAGTGGCGATGCGCTGGCAAGAAATTGTGGAACACTTACTGCACCGCAAATTGGAAAGGCTGCCGCAAAATAATCCGGATAGCGTATCAGCATTTCATAGGTTCCTAATCCCCCGAGCGATAACCCTCCAATATATACCCTTTTACTATCTGCCATTTTATTATTTACAAAACTATCCAGCAGGTCTTTTACCAATTGCTGTGGTGTTGTTGGGGCCAGGTCAGGGAAAAACTGCCAATCATTTTTGCCCATGGTTCTTTTGAAATTTGACCAGGTAATATTTACCGGACTTTGCGGAAATAGTACAATCGCCGGAAAATATTTTCTTACCTGTTCTTTTATAAACAGATCCCCTCCGTGTACTAATTGCTTTTCATTATCATTGCCTCTTTCTCCTGAACCATGTAGGAAGACGATTAAAGGATACGACTTTCGTTTTTTATAATTATTTGGATATAGTATCCGGTAACGAAGCGTATCAGCGCCTTGGATAAAAAGTTTTTTCTCATACAAATTCAAGCCTTCCTGTGCGGAAGCTGTTGAACAAAATATTAGCCCTAGAACAAGGCAGCAAATCGTTTTCATTTGTTTCTTTTTTCTAGTGAAACAAGGAGTGGGTGAAGAAAACACCCTTTCTATCGTAAAGTTAGGACATAACAAAGCCCGGCAAAATCTGCCGGGCTTTGTTTTTATTTATTTTTTCATTTAGTAATTTGCTACACCATGCAAATAGGCTGCTAAGCGCGAAATGGCGGCAGCGGCTATTACTACCTGTTCTGAAGCTTCCTTCCAGTTTCTTTGCTCAATCGCTTCACGCACTCCCGGCATTGTTTTTACACCATAGCCCGTATAAAAGCCTGGTGCATATAGTGTGTGTTTATACCATCCTCTTCTGGGTAATCCTTCTGTTGTCAGCAATTGTTGCTCTGCCTGAAACAGGGCTTTGTTTATTTTCTCTTTCGCTGCTGATCCCGCAAGCGCTTTTGTCCAGGCTTCTGATAGCTCATTGCTGCTTTTCTCTAATTCTGCCAGCGCATTTTGCAAAGGAGAAAAGTCAATATAAGGCACTTCCGCCTTTGTTTCCGGTGCTTTTAATTTCTCTGTAGGGTCATTGGCTAGTCCATAAGCGTTTGCTTTGATGACTTCATTCTCTGCCGCAGTTGTTTCACGCAACTGATCCGTTTTACTGATCAGGTCTTTTATATAGTCGCTTACTGTTTTCTCCAGACTCCTGAAATCAAAAGGAAGCAGATCAGCATCTGCCATTCTCAAAGCTGCCCGACCTGCCGTTTTTGATAATGCAACCCCATAATCAAATGTGGGGTCTTTAAATCGCTGGTAATCATCATACGAATCATAAATAGAATGATATTCCCCACCTGCATTTTCGCCACCATATCCAAAGTCAAGCGAAGGAACACCCAGGTGTTGGATAAAAGAAGAATAATCAGACCCCGATCCCATGGCACCAATGGTAAAAATGGATTTTGAGATCGCTTCTTTTTTATCCTTTGCTGATTTGGCATTGATTTCATTTCTTGCTTTTGCCCTTTCAAAAACACTCACTTTGGTTTGTGGGTCTATTACATCTTTGCTGATTTCTGTTACCAATGTTTCCAATGCGTGCGAGCCCTCGGCACCTAAAAATCCTCTTCCGTTTCCATCTGAATTAATATAGACAACCGCTTTTTGCTGTAACTCAGATCCATGATCTTCTGCCCATTCTGTAGAACCCAATAATCCGGGTTCTTCTCCATCCCAGGCACAATACACCAAGGTTCTTTTGGGTTTCCAGCCACCTTTTACCAATTGTCCTATTGCCTGTGCCTCTTCCAATAAAGCGGCCTGACCACTAATCGGATCATCTGCTCCGTTTACCCAGGCGTCATGGTGATTACCCCTGATTACCCATTGATCAGGATAGTCTGAGCCTTTTATCATAGCCACCACATCATAAGCCGGGGTTAACTTCCAATCAAAATCTACTTTCAGGTGCACTTTGGTTTTTCCAGGACCTATATGATAGGTAAATGGCAGGGCACCTCTCCAATCATCCGGTGCTACCGGGCCTTCCAGGGCTTCTAATAATGGTTTTGCATCGTGATAGCTGATTGGCAATACGGGTATCTTCAACAAATTGGGTGCAGAAAGACGATCCAGTCTTTTGGCATTTTCTGTAGCGCCAATATTGGGGGTTAGCGGATCGCCTGGATAAATAACCATATCCATTATGGATCCGCGCTGAACGCCGTATTCGCTTTTAAATGCACCTTTAGGATATACATCTCCCTGGTAATACCCATCATCTTTGGGATCTGAATAAATAATACAACCCAATGCACCATGCTCTTGTGCTACTTTGGGTTTTATTCCTCTCCAGCTTCTGCCATATTTGGCAATCACTATTTTTCCTTTTACATCTATCCCTAGTTTAGCCAGTATTTCATAATCTTCGGGTAAACCATAATTCACAAAAACCAGATCGCCGGTAACATCACCTTCTGCACTCCAGGCATTATAGGTAGGCAGTTGCCCTTCTTGTCCTGAAGTTCCATCTTCTTTCAACGCGGGCTCTTTCAACAACGCTTTATAAATACCCGGGGCAGTCATTTCCAATACCCTTGTTTTGGGTGTAGGAAACAAAACCTGGTAGGTGACAATTTTCGCATCCCATCCGAATGATTTGTATTTATTCAGAATATTTTCGGCAACCTCTTTTCCTCCGGGCGATCCGATATGGTGTGGCCTGGCAGATAATTCTTTGATGGTTTGGCCAACCCTTTGTGCGCTCAGTTGCGCATCAAACTTTTGTTCAATCAGTCTTTCGTCTGCAGAAGTTTTTTCAGTAAATCCGGTAATCGGTTTTTGTGCCGTACCAGTTTGACAAATCATGGCCAGCACACCAATGGCGCCGGCAGCAACAAATTTTCTCATGTTATAGGTATTGATGGAAGAAAAGCAATTTAAGAAACTACAGCCAATAAAAATGCGCTTTCTGTATTTGGTTATTCTCTTTCCAAAAACAGAAGCGCATCTTGTTAATAATTTCAGCAATTTTTATTTAAACATAGCCGGGTGCATATCCTCCCAGGGGGTTACATCCTGATACGCTTTTGCTACCGATAGAATTGTTGCCTCATCATACAATTTACCAATCAGGGTAATGCTGGTGGGTAAATTAAATCGTTTATCAAAGCCGGTAGGCATACACACCACGGGGTGGCCAGTAAGATTGGTGATGGCACTTTGGTTTCCGCTATTTCTTGTTGGACAAATCAACACATCAACGGTATTCATCAGCTCGTTTACTTTTTGCATCAGCAAAAACCGGTGCCGGTTGGCATTGATATATTCTACTGCCGACATTAATCGAGAGGTTCTAAACGTATTGGGCCAATCAAATTTTCCCTGGCGGGTCATTTCATCGTCAATA
>CAIWKU010000227.1 GCA_903913355.1 uncultured Bacteroidota bacterium
ATGCGATTTTTTAGTAAAAAAGCTTTTATTCGGCCAGCCACTTCTATAACTGATCGGTTCGATTCAGAAAATGGTGATAAAGCCATTTGGGATGAAATTAGTATTGACAAATCTGCCATCGGATTTATGTATAGTTATTTTGATGAGGGCTTCAAGGCGATAACTTACTCTAAAAAGCGGCATAAGGTAGTGGAATACTTTGCCACTGATTAATGAAGAGTAGTTTCGCATGAATCAATTATGCGCTAAAAAATAATCTAAGAAAATTAATTGCGTATTAATTCGAAAAAGGCCATTCTTTATTTCTCCTCGACTTAATCAAATAAGCAATCACCCCCAACACAATCACCGTTACGCCCCCCATCATCATCTTCTCTCCCGTAGAAAAAAAGATATACCCCCAGATAGCGATGGCCAAATATACAGGCAGGGGATAGGCAGGCATATGCCAGGCAAAATGCGCTTTTCCTTTTCGTTTTACGAGTAATAATAAGCCAATACCCTGTCCGATAAACTGGATCAGTATGCGCATGGCTAATATGGCTTTGATCACATCTTCCAGTTTCAACATCAGACTGAATACAAAAGCCAGGCTACCCAATACCAACAGAGATATGTGCGGAAAATGTTTGGTGGGATGCAGTTTCGCAAATACTTTAAAGAAAGCCCCATCGGCAGATGCCGCGTAAGGAATTCTGCTATATCCTAAGGTAGCTGAGAACACAGAAGCAAATGCTACCCAAAGTATCAGCAGGGTTACTATATTGGCTGCAATGGGTCCGGATAGAGTTTGCACAAATTCACTTACCACAAAATTGCTGTTCTGAATATGGTCCATGGGTAAAACCGATGCCACACTGATATTCATCATCAGGTATAATGCGGCAATACCGGCTATGGAAATGAACATACTACGGGGAATATTCTTTTTCGGGTTAATAATCTCCCCGCCTAAATGACAAACATTATAATATCCCAAATAACTATATACACTTTTCACGCTTGCAAAACCCAATGCTGCTACAAATGCCCCGTTTAATTGTAACCCATCATTGATATGTTGTATCGGATGTAAAAAATTTCCGTGAAAAATACCTCCGCCAATAATCCATGTCATGGTTAACAAAACACCCATCCATAAAAACACACTGATCTTTCCAATGGCTTCTATTTTTCTGTACAATAACAAAACAATCAGGATCACCAGGGCTCCGCTAATCGCTTTACTCTCCCAGTTACTAAGGGGTAACAGGAATCCGAAATAATGCGCAAACCCAATGGCTGCAGAAGCAATGACCAGGGGTGCCTGTATCATAGTCTGCCAGACAAACAAAAAACTCATCAGCTTCCCCCATTTTGGCCCGAACCCTTCTTTTAAAAAATTATAACTGCCCCCGGCTAATGGATAGGTAGCTCCCAATTGACTCCAGATCATGGCATCAATAAAAGATAATACGGCACCGGCTATCCAGGCATATAAAAACCAGGGGCCATTTAATGTTTGCGCCACCACACTC
>CAIWKU010000228.1 GCA_903913355.1 uncultured Bacteroidota bacterium
ACAAAAACAATATACTAAACCATATTTTGTTTTTCTTTAACACCAAACACCAAACACCAAACACCAAACACCAAACACCAAATTTTTGCATCACCCATAAATAATCCCTATGCCTATCGAATGGAAAGGAGTAATTCCTGCACTTACCACTAAGTTTACAGCAGATGATAAACTTGATCTGCCTCTATTTGAAAAGAACCTTCAGTTTCAGCTTGATGCCGGAATAAATGGTATAGTACTGGGAGGTACTTTAGGAGAAGCCAGTGTATTGACAACCGGCGAGAAAGAAACACTGGTAAAATTTGCTATTGATAAAGTAGCTGGGAAAGTGCCGGTAATACTTAATATCGCAGAAGGAAGCACTGCCGAAGCTTTGAACCAGGCTTCTTTGGCAGCTAAATGGGGTGCAGATGGATTGATGATATTACCACCCATGCGATACAAGAGTGATCACAGGGAAACCGTAACTTATTTTACTACTGTGGCACAATCAACAGGTTTGCCCATGATGATCTATAATAACCCGGTTGATTATAAAATTGAAGTAACGCTGGATATGTTTGCAGAGCTGGCAAATTATCCTACCATACAAGCCATTAAAGAATCCACACGCGATGTAACGAATGTTACCCGACTGATTAACCGTTTTGGAGATCGCTTTGCCATACTTTGTGGTGTAGATCCACTGGCGATGGAAGAACTCCTACTGGGCGCCCATGGATGGGTGGCTGGTTTGGTATGTGCTTTCCCAAGAGAAACGGTAGCTATCTATCGTTTGGTAAAAGCGGGACATATATCCGAAGCAACCGCTATTTACCGTTGGTTCATGCCCTTGCTGGAATTGGATATTCATCCCAAACTGGTACAATATATTAAACTTGCCGAAAAACAGGCCGGTATTGGATCTGAGGAAGTCAGAGGCCCACGTTTAACCTTGGCAGGTGAAGAGAGAACACGCATTCTAAAAGTGATTGATGATGGGATAGCGACAAGACCTGTATTACCGGAATATTTACATTTAAAGGATTAATAAAGCCTACATGAATAAGGATATAGCAGAGTTGCATATTGTAATGTATCAATCGGGAAAAGCGTTCACCGAGTATCGTAAAACCAGTCCTGAGCAAAAAGCTAATTTCCTGGAAACGATCGCTTCTAATATAGAAGGATTGGGAGATTCACTAATTGCCAAAGCGGCCGAAGAAACGCATCTGCCAGTTGCAAGATTAACGGGTGAGAGAGGCAGAACAACTATGCAACTTCGCATGTTTGCACAAATGCTTCGGGAAGGAAGCTGGGTACAGGCATCTGTGGATACCGCTATTCCGGATAAAACACCTGCAAAACCGGATATCCGGAAAATGTTATACCCATTAGGACCCGTAGTGGTATTTGGAGCCAGTAATTTTCCGTTTGCTTATTCTACTGCTGGTGGAGATACAGCCAGCGCATTGGCTGCCGGTTGTACGGTAGTTGTAAAAGCCCACCCTGCACACCTGCAAACATCCTGCATGGTAGCTGAAGCAATCACACAAGCCATTCGTTCATCCGAAATGCCGGAACATATATTTCAACATGTAACGCATACTGATTTTGAATCTGGCAAAATATTGGTACAACATCCTGCAACTGCTGCAGTAGGCTTTACCGGCTCTTATTCAGGCGGAAGAGCATTGTATGATTATGCAGCAGCAAGAAAAAATCCTATCCCTGTTTTTTCTGAAATGGGTAGTATTAACCCGGTAATTCTTTTACCCGATACTTTACAACACAATGCAGAAAGTATTGCAAAACAATATGCAGGATCTATTACATTGGGAATGGGGCAGTTTTGTACCAACCCGGGTTTATTAATAGCCATTGAAGCTGAGGGGCTTCATCATTTTATCGAGAAATTAGGAAATGAAATAGCTGCTGTTGCTCCCGCACAAATGTTACATCCCGGTATTCATAAAGCCTATTTCACTAAAATGCAACTGGCACTGGCAGAAAAAGGGGTGGACCTGTTATCTCAATCCACTGTTTTACCTACAGGAATAGAAGCACAGCCAGCGATTGCCATAACAAAAGCCGCTAATTTTTTGCAAAACCCATTGCTCCAGGAAGAGGTGTTTGGTCCTTATTCATTACTGGTAACCTGTAAGGATAAAGAAGAGTTAATAGCTGTTTGGACATCAGTTACGGGTCAGTTAACCACAACCCTTATGGGCACGGATTCGGATTTTACGGATTTTTCTTCATTACTGGATATCGCCCCATCCATTGCCGGAAGGATACTGATTAATGGGGTACCTACAGGTGTGGAAGTTTGTCCGAGTATGGTTCATGGTGGCCCATTTCCAGCCAGTACGGATAGTCGTTTTACGGCAGTAGGGATTGAAGCAGTCAAAAGATGGGTTCGCCCGGTAGCTTATCAGAATTTTCCAGATGCATTATTGCCGGAAGCTTTGAAAAACGGTAACCCATTGCATATCTGGAGAATGATCAATAATGAATGGACAAAAGACTGAGTTACGCCAATAATTTTTTATTAGAAATTGATCGAAATAATTATTTTAGTTGACTAATTATTCAGCATAAGCAGTAGTTGTATCCTTTTCAAGAAACAAGAAATAAAAATTGGCCATAGTAGACAGGATAAGGTATCCGATGATCATCATATTGGAGCCCGGAACCCATTTCGATAATCCGAACCAATCGCCATTCGCAATTAAAAAATAAACTACAACCCCATTTTTTGCCAATTCCCAGAACCAGGCAAATCGGTTTTTATCCATCAACTCAGTATAAGCATACACGAATAAAAATACATAGGCACCATAGTAAAAAATGCCCGGACTTTTTATCTCTGAAATATTGCCAAACAGGTAACTGACCATTACCAGTAAAACAATGGTTTGTATCCAGGCCCATATCGTAAAAAAAATACTCCCCTTTGTGTTGTATTTCTCGAAATGATATACATCCTCGATTTTATAAACAGGATATTTTTCAGCAACATCAGCGGGTCTCCAGCCGGTGGGCATAAGCCAGATGCGAAATTTATCTCTTATATTCTTTGTTTTCCAGGCATCTTTTACCAGTAACCCAAAATGAATAAAATTAATTTTTATTGGGTTCCAGGTATGAACGGGACGGGTAATTCCATACACAGGAGTAACCTCCGGCAACTCTTCCTGAAAAGTGCCAAACCATTTGTCCCAAAAAATAAAAATCTGCCCATAATTCTTATCAATATATTCCTTATTAATAGCATGGTGCACCCGGTGATGCGAGGGGGTAACCATAAACTTTTCCAGAAACCCCATTCGATTTATATGTTGTGTATGATACCAGAATTGAGCAAATAAATGCAATGGAGCAACTACATAAATAATTTGGGCAGGCACGCCAAATAAAGCTGCTGGTAGCAGAAAAATGGTAAATACCCTGAAAATAGTAGAAACACTTTGTCTTAAGGCACAAGCCAGGTTATATTCTTCACTGCTATGATGTATGATATGGCTGTTCCAGAAAAAATTATATTCGTGATCAATTCTATGGGTAAGATAACCGGTAAGGTCCAGCGCCAGAAAAGCAATAACATATAACCATATGGATGATTGAATATGAGTAAGTGCTAAATGATTAACCATCCATTCGTAACTGAGTAATGTGATACTTAATCCCAATACATCTTTGGTTGCATTGGTAACACCGGAGCTCAAGCTGGAGATCATATCTAAATTCCTGACAGTATCCTTACCTTTGAACCAGCCATACCATTTTTCAATGAGTATCAGCACAAGAAATGCGGGCATGGCAATCAGTAATATTTTTCCATATGTTTCCATATCACAATCAGACAGGTTCTGAAACAAATGTAATAGGATTCATTGATTTTTGAATAAAGTTTATCCGTTCTATGCTTACAAACCCAATTCCCTACACAAAACAGGGATTAACCAGTTTACAAGGTCATGTTTTTCATTGTATTGACGCACATACCTGTGGTAATCCGGTAAGGGTGGTAGCTTCGGGTGGACCTGCACTGGAAGGCAAAAATATGAGTGAAAAAAGACAACATTTTCTTCAGGAATATGATTGGATCAGAAAAGGACTCATGTTTGAACCCCGGGGTCATGATATGATGAGCGGAAGCATACTTTATCCACCTCATGATCCGGAAAACGATGTGGCAGTTCTGTTTATCGAAACCAGTGGCTGCCTTCCTATGTGTGGTCATGGAACCATAGGAACCATCACAATTGCTATTGAAGAAGGATTGATCAAGCCTAAAACACCCGGTATTGTTCGTATGGAAGCCCCGGCGGGTTTGGTAAATATCAGTTACCGCCAGGAGGGTACTAAAGTAACGGCTGTAAAATTAACCAATGTGCCTGCCTATCTGGCTGCTGATGGTATTCGTGTGGAATGTCCGGATTTAGGTGAACTGGAACTGGATGTTGCTTACGGCGGAAATTTTTATGCCATTGTAGATACACAGAAAAATTTTTCAGGGCTGGAGCAGTATACTGCCGGTCAACTGGTTGCCTGGTCCAGGGTGTTAAGAAACCGGATTAATGAGAAATATTCATTTATACACCCAGATGATCCTACCATCAATGGCTGTTCGCATATTTTGTGGACGGGACAAGTGATGGATCCATCATCTACGGCCAGGAATGCAGTATTTTATGGAGATAAAGCCATTGATCGATCACCCTGCGGAACAGGCACTTCTGCAAGAATGGCCCAATGGTTTACCAAAGGAAAATTAAAAGAAGGCGAGTCTTTTATTCATGAAAGTATTATTGGCTCTAAGTTTACCGGGAAAGTGGAAAGGCTAACTTCAGTAGGAGGGAAACCGGCTATTATTCCCAGCGTAGAAGGGTGGGCAAAAATTTACGGGTACAATACCATTTCGATTAATCCGGATGACGATCCGTATGCTTATGGATTTCAAGTAATATAGTAACTGGTTTTTCAACATACTTAGCCGAATGATTTTTTGTTGATAAATCTTTTTGTACGTCTATTTCATTAAGAAATGATCATAGTTTTTCCGAATTTTGAATAATAAAACAGATTCATGAAAGTAGTTGTAATTGGTGGTGGAATTATCGGGTTAAGCAGTGCTTATTATTTACACCAGTCAGGGCACGAAGTGACCGTTATCGATAAAACGGAAATGCTCGACAATTGTTCTTATGGGAATGCTGGATATGTATGTCCCAGCCATTTTGTTCCACTTGCAACACCGGGTATCGTGAAGCAGGGCCTTAAATGGATGTGGAATTCCAGAAGTCCTTTTTATGTTCAACCAAGATTCGATATGGCATTGATCGACTGGGGATTGAAATTCATGAAAAGTGCAAACCAGAAAAATGTGGAAGAAGCGGCTGTACCCCTTCGTGACATTGCTTTGTTGAGTAAAAAAATGTATGAAGAATGGACAAGATTACCACAATTCGCTTTTGCCTATGAGCAAAAAGGGTTGCTGGAAATATTTCAAACACCCAAAGGAGCAGAACATGCACATCATGTAGTTGAACATGCACATGCATTGGGACTTACCGATACTGTCTTGCTTGATGAAGCCGCATTGCAAAAACTGGAACCCCAAACAAAAATCAATGCCATGGGTGCCATTCATTTTGCCTGCGATGCACATCTTTATCCCAATAAATTAATGAAGCAATTGATTGCGGATCTGGAACAAAAAGGGGTACAGATAAAAAGAAAAGAAGAAGTAAGATCCTTTCAACAAGAGAAGGGCAAAATAGCCAGGGTGATTACCGATAAACAGATGTATGATTCTGACGCGGTTGTAATGGCATCTGGTTCCTGGAGTCGCGAACTGGCCGCCCAGCTCAAAGTAAAAATACCTTTGATGCCTGGACGTGGTTATTCTGTTACACTTGAGGACTCTCCTTATAAGATTAACCATCCTGCAGTATTGATTGAAGGAAGAGCTGCCCTAACACCAATGGATGGCAATAAAATTCGTTTTGGCGGAACAATGGAGATCACATCAACCAATACTCCACCCAGAATGAACAGGGTAGAGGGATTATTAAAAGCAGTAGAGCGGTTTTTCCCTGAATTTACCATCCCTTTTCCGTCTCAGGATAAAATCTGGTATGGATTCCGCCCATGCTCTGCTGATGGATTACCCTATATTGGACGAACCGCTAACTGGAAAAACCTGGTGATTGCAACAGGTCATGCCATGGTAGGCTTAAGTTTGGGTGCCGGAACAGGGAAATTGGTTAGTGAAATTGTAAATGAGGAAAAAACCAGTATGGATATCGCTGCATTTAATCCAGGCAGGTTTGATTAGTATCCTCTTTTAGATGTACGATTGATTGGATACAACAAAATCAGTGAATTTTTGTATCTGATCTGGCTTAACAGCCTGGATGATTAAAATGGATAAACGGTGTTACGGGTATCCAGTAAATTGTATTTTTACTGCCAATTATGGATCAGACAGCCAATTATTTACCTTACGAAAGCACCGGTTATTTTACTAAGATCGTTTCAGATTATTTGACACAATCACCCTTGTTGAAACCATTTTACCAGCATTCCCCTACTATTGAGGGTATTGCTGATTCCATTAAAGCGCGACAGGCATTTCAAACACCCAGATCCCTGTTGGTGGATGTGTTAACCGACCAGTATACGGGTATTCCACAAACAGATAAGCTAATAACCAATATCCGGTTATTAGCCGATTCCGGAACTTTTACCATTACTACCGCACACCAACCCAATATTTTTACCGGGCCACTTTATTTTGTCTATAAAATAATTCACACCATCAAACTGGCCGAGGAACTGGCTACCCAATGGCCACAATATAAATTTGTACCCGTTTATTATATGGGTAGTGAAGATGCTGATCTGGAAGAATTGGGTTTTGTAAATGTTGGCGGACAAAAACTGGTTTGGGAAACCAAACAAACAGGTGCTGTTGGGAGAATGAAAGTGGATAAGGGTTTACAGAAAATAATACATGCCATTCATGGACAGACAGGGGTTTTGCCTTTTGGGAACTCGCTTCATGAATTATTCAGCCAATGTTATACTGAGGGAAAATCCATTCAGCAAGCCACATTAGAATTGGTAAATGCATTGTTTGGCGAATTCGGACTACTGGTTTTGATTCCGGATAATGCAAAACTCAAAACTGCATTTCATTCAGTAGTAGTGAAAGAACTGATTGAAGGTTTTTCTCATAAAGTGGTTGCTAAAACTATTGAAGCACTTAGAGAAAATTATAAAGTACAGGCCGGTGGCAGAGAGATCAACTTGTTTTACCTAAAAGACGACAAAAGGGAAAGGATTGAAAGGGATGGAGAGGGTTATATCATACATGCAAGTAATTTGCATTTTTCTAAAGAGGAGATGCTGAAAGAGCTGGAACAAAATCCGGAGAGATTCAGTGCCAATGTAATCCTCAGAGGAGCTTTTCAGGAATTGGTATTACCCAATATTGTATTTATTGGGGGCGGTGGCGAATTGGCCTACTGGCTAGAATTAAAGAATGTATTTGGAGAAATCGGAATCCCATATCCTGTGTTGCTTTTGCGCAATTCCTTTTTACTAATGAAAGAATCACAGTCTGATAATTTAACAAAACTGGGGTTCACAGAAGCAGATTTGTTCAAGAGTGCTTTTGACCTGCTTACTATTTTGGTGAAAAAAGAATCGGATAACCAATTAAATCTTTCGGCGGAATTAGCAGAAGCAAAAGCATACTATGCAAAACTTCAGCAAATCACAGACAAAGTAGATACCAGCTTATCGGAGCATACAATGGCACTCGAAAAAAAAGCCTTGAAAAAATTGCTGGCATTGGAGAAAAAAATCCTGAAAGCGGAAAAATTGAAATACCAGGTGCAACAAAAACAAATAGAGAAAATCAAACAAGACCTGTTCCCGCATAACAGTCTGCAGGAAAGAGTAGATAATTTCTCTCTTTATTATGCCCAATACGGGAAAGCCTGGTTACAGATGATTTATCAGGTATCCAAAGGCCTCAATGGCGGATTTGGTATCATCACGGTAGTATCTACTAAATAATTCCCTATTAAGGTGCGGGGAACTTGCATATCGACCGCTCTAATTCTCA
Source organism: uncultured Bacteroidota bacterium (assembly GCA_903913355.1). GTDB lineage: Bacteria > Bacteroidota > Bacteroidia > Chitinophagales > Chitinophagaceae > Sediminibacterium. Next base: position 8,120 of record CAIWKU010000228.1, read on the forward strand.
AAAATTATTCATCAAATCCATTTG
>CAIWKU010000229.1 GCA_903913355.1 uncultured Bacteroidota bacterium
CCACTCTGATTGCAAGTCTGGAGCAACCCAGGTTATTTATACTGGGTATGAACTAAAAAGCGGTAACGGCAACCAGGAATTGTAACCCTTTTATAAACACTAAATATTACTTATGAAATCAAGTTTTAAAGTAAAGTTGAGTATTGCATTATTAATGATATGCGCTGCATTTCTTTTATCGCGACCGTCGACGGAGCCTACTTTGACTTCACTGGCTAGCGTAAATGCAGCAGGGTATAGTTGTGTCGACAAGCTCAACTGGGATTGCCTAAACGAAAAAACTGGCAACATACTATTCTATAAATGGAGAGTAAACGACGTTGTAGAAGGGGAAGAATAATTAATTCTTATCGGATCACCCTATTATGTCGCCCGGCTTACTTTAATTATTAGGCCGGGTGATATTATTTTAAATTATTACAGTGAAACTAACGCATCCACTTTTGGCTATCATATACTTAATAGCTGTAATTTCTGGCTGTAAGAATGCTCCGAGCGAAAGGCAATCAGAAATTAAAAAAACTTTGCATTTTGATTTTCCCGAAAAGTCAGATTCTTTACCACTAAAGGCTACTGAAATAACTGGTTTATACGCTCATCTGCAGGTGATCGATACGTTTCTGTTTTGCATTACTTTCCGGGATACTTGCCTGCTGGATGTTTACAGCACACGGTCAAAAAAACACTTACTGAATTGCTTAAAAAGGGGTGCCAAAGCAGGAGAATGTCTGGGCATTGCGGCAATTATGCCCACCGATCGAAAAGAAACATTTTGGGTCTATGATATTACCCTTGGAAAATTGATAAAATTAAGCCTATCCAAATTGGCGAACAGGGATGTAATTCCAATTATTCAAGAATACGTATTAACCGACTCCGCCAGAAATGTAAAATCGCCGGAATGGATCAATGACTCGCTTTTTATTGGAACATCTTACCTGTTTAACGACGCACGAGCAGTCTATTTTACGCCCTCCTCAAAAATCGTAAAAAAGATCGGAGAATACCCTCTTCCTGATCAATCATGGCCGTTGGATAAGCCAAATGGGAAATTGAGCCTGCTAGCCACCATCTACAGTGCCCGACTTACAGCCAATAAAGCAAATAAAAAAATCGCCATAGCTTATACTAAGTCCGACCGGATCGATTTCTTTCAATCAGATTCACTTTTTGCTATTGTACGCGGGCCTGAATTGTTTGCCCCAATATTGAACTTTAAGATCGCTAAAACTTATATAAATGCCATTGAAACAAAGAAGACAATAACTGCTTACAACGATTTGACCAGCGATGAAAATTCAGTGTACGCGCTTTATAAAGGGAAGGAAGGTGGAAAATATTCAGGGACTAAGTATTTGGTTTTCGACTGGAATGGAAAACTGAAAAAGATGTATCGACTTAAAGATGGATTTGGTTCGCTGATTAACTGCAGTGTTGACGGAGTGAGAACTGTTTTCGCATTAAACGAAAGGGATAAAAAAATATACACCTGTAACCTTAACAATGAATAATTAGAATAATAGAATGAAAAAGTTTTTTAAAGTCGGCATATATATAATATTAACGCTACCAATGTTATGTAGTAGTTGCAAACAGCAAAGTACAGACGAAAAGCTTCGC
>CAIWKU010000230.1 GCA_903913355.1 uncultured Bacteroidota bacterium
AAGCTAAAATAATGGTAGATAAGATCATTCATTACCAATCTGCCCAATGCATGGGAAACTGGCGTAACCAAACGGTTTATGTAGCAGATGACCAGGATTATAATCTGCATCTAAATGATGCCGAAATTATTTCTGCTGATGCTGCAATAGCTAATCCCTTATTGAACCCGGATAAAATTTATCTCGATGCATACCCAGTTGTTAGCAGTAGTTCAGGCTCCAGGTATCCGGCTGTAAATGATGCCATTGTTAACCAGATATTTAATGGCAGTTTTATTTTTAATTATAGCGGACATGGAAGTTATCAACGATTGGCCGAAGAAGCGGTTCTTACGCAAACTGAAGTGAACCGATTTCATAACCCGGATAAACTGCCTCTTTTCATCACTGCCAGTTGCGATTTTGCACCCCATGATGATCCAGGTAAAAATTCACTGGGAGCGGCTGTCTTAACCGGTGATTCTACCGGGGCCATTGCCCTGCTCACTACTACCCGATTGGTGTTTGCTTATAGCAATCTAAAGATCAATGATAACTATTTAAAGGTAGCCCTAGCTCCAGCCGCCAATGGGCAATACCTGAGTTTAGGTGAGTCGGTAAAACAGGCAAAAAATATCACATCCATGAACTCGGGTGATATATTGAATAACCGAAAATTTACCTTGTTAGGTGATCCTGCTTTGCGACTGGCTTTTCCCGCCTTGCGGATTCAGCTTAGCTCCCTCAATAATCATCCGATTAGCGGTGCTGATACACTTCGGGCTTTGGAAAAATATACGTTTACCGGAATGGTTACTGATAATAATGGCAATACCATTACCAATTTTAATGGTAACCTCCAACCAACTATTTACGATAAGTCTCAAGCAGTAAAAACACTGGGGAATGATCCTACCAGTCCCATTACTTCTTTTAACCAGTTGGGAGGTATTTTATACAAAGGAAATACTACGGTTACGAATGGTCTGTTCAGTTTTTCTTTTATTGTTCCGAAAGATATTAATTATCTGCCGGGCAAGGGTCGTATCAGTTTATATGCCAGTAATGGTATTACGGATGCCAATGGTATCAATACCAATTTTTATATTGGAGGAAGCGCCAATACTTTACCCGCAGATACGGCTGGTCCGTTGATCCAAATTTATTTGAATGATGACCAGTTCAAAGACGGGGGACTTACCAATGAAAATCCCATATTATTGGTGAAGCTATTTGATTCACTGGGTATCAGTACCTCGGGAAATGGAATTGGTCATGATATTACTGCGGTGATTGACAGTAATGAGAAAAATATCCTGGTGCTGAATAATTTTTATACGGCTTCGCAGGATAGTTACCAGAGCGGGCAGGTTCTTTTTCCATTACCTACCCAAACCGAGGGCATACATTCGATACGCATCAAAGCCTGGGATGTGGCTGATCATTCGGCTGAAGCCACACTTACTTACCGTGTTAGCAATCAGTCGAAGTTGGTAATAGCCAATCTTAGAAATTTCCCTAATCCCTTTACCACCAGTACACATTTTGCTTTTGAGCACAACCAACCGGGAACGGATCTGGACGTGACTATTCGTATTTATGATGGTTCAAGCAGGCTGGTAAAAGAGATCAGGCAAATAGTGAATACCCCCGGCAGCAGAAATTGTGAGATAAATTGGGATGGTGACGGGCAATCAGGCACAAAACTCACAAAAGGTCTTTATATTTACCATGTAAAAGTAGTTGCTGGTGCTGCCTTAGCAGAAAAATCACAGCAACTGATTCTATTCTAAAATTGATTGAATGGTTTGATTTCTACACTTAAGTAAGTTTTTTTACGTTACATTATTAATTGACATCATTAAATTTCTGGTGCGCTGAAGTCTCGGTATTAGCCTGTGGAAATAGGTCTGTATAAAAAGAATTTATATACCAGAAAGCGATTCCGGATATTTAATGCTCTTAATAAGGCAAACATTTCATGATCAAACCATTTTTGATGAGTTCTATTGCAAGAAAAATAGGTAGTGGTATTATTGCATTGGTGATGATTAGCAATACAATCAGCGCCCAAACTGCTCCCATTAATATTGTATCCACAGCAGTTCCTTTTCTGCGAATCTCTCCTGATGCAAGAGCCGGGGGCATGGGCGATGTGGGTATTGCCACTTCCCCTGATGCCAATGCTCCGTTCTGGAACCTCGCCAAAATACCTTTTGCTGAAAAGAAAACCTCATTGGCTTTAAATTATACACCCTGGTTAAAAGACCTTGGTTTGAATGATGTGTACCTGGCAAGTCTGGCAGCTTATCATAAGTTGGATGACCAGAGTGCGATTTCTACGTCCCTTCGTTTTTTCAGCCTGGGTAATATTCAGTTGACTGATTATTCCGGCAATATTTTGAACAATATTAAACCGAGTGAGTTTTCTATCGATGCAGGTTATTCAAGGATATTAAGTGAAAAATTGGCAATAGGGGTTGCTTTGCGATATATCAATTCCCGCCTGGTGGTGGGAGATGTAGGAACGGGTGTTATCTATAAAGCAGGTACTTCTGTTGCAGGCGATATCTCTTTATTTTATCATAATCTGGATACCAAGGGTCAGGGTATTAGCTGGGGTGTAGTGTTCTCTAATCTGGGTGGTAAAATCGGATATACCAATGATGCCAGAAATAAAGATTTTTTACCGGCAAACGTGGGTTTGGGAATCTCTTATGCCAAAGTATTTGATGAGAATAATAAAATCACTTTTGGTTTAGACATCAACAAACTGCTGGTGCCAACCCTTCCTTCTTCAACAGGGGTTTATTCTACAGATTCAGCTAATCTGGCTAATTACAGAAGCACGGGTATTGTGTCTAGCTTTATGAAATCTTTTAGTGATGGAAGCAACCAGTTACATGATCTGCAGGCTTCCTTAGGTGCAGAATATAATTATAGCGAACAATTCTTTTTCCGGGCCGGTTATTTCTACGAAAACCCCGATCGGGGCAATCGTAAATATTTCTCCATGGGCGCCGGTTTCAATATCGATGTATTTAATGTAAATTTTTCTTACCTCGTTCCATCAGGCAGTGGTATTACGCGAAACCCTTTATCTAATACGCTTAGGTTGGGAATAGTTTTTAAATTGGGGCAGGAGTAAGGGGGCTATTGGCAGTTGGCTATTGGCTTTTGGCTAGATTGGGTTTTAAACGAGATTGAATGTTTTTTTTAGCTATTAGCTATTAGCAGTTGGCCATTGGCTAGATTGGGTTTTAAACGAAATTGTATCGAGTTCTTATACTTGAGTGAAAACAGCTAATAGCCAATAGCCAACAGCCAACAGCCAACACCCAATTGCCAACAGCCAACCCGCCCCCCAACCCTTATTTCCCTGTTCTCCCCGAGTCATGTACATTTGAACGATATTTAACCGGAAAACAAAAGTATATGGGTTTACGAATTGGGTATGGGGTAGATTTTCATCAGCTGGTGACTGGAAGAGACTTGTATATTGGCGGGGTATTGATTCCACATGATAAGGGGGCATTGGGACATAGTGATGCGGATGTGTTATTACATGCTATCTGCGATGCTTTACTGGGGGCTGCGTGTTTGGGGGATATTGGCGTACATTTTCCGGATACTTCTTCGGAGTTTAAGAATATTGATAGCAAAATATTGTTGCGGAAGACGAATGAGCTGATCAGGGCCGAAGGATATTCTATCGTTAATATAGATTCCACGCTTTGTCTGGAAGCGCCTAAAATAAAACCCTATGTGGCGCAAATGCAACAGGTTATTGCGGATATATTAGGGCTAACCATAAAGGATATTTCTATTAAAGCCACAACTACGGAAACCATGGGTTTTGTGGGAAGAAAAGAAGGATTGGTGGCTTATGCGGCTTGTTTGTTACAGTCATGATCTTTACATAAATAAATGAGCTTAATCTATATAAACTGAACTGACCGTGCCTTTGTGCATTGGTGTGAGAAAAATTTGCACACCCAAGCACAAAGGCACGGTTTTAAGTAGGTAAATAAAATAAAGACTTGTGGAGAATTATTCAATTGCAATTATTGGTTTAGGGTATGTGGGTTTACCATTGGCTATGGCATTTGGTGAGCAGTATGCTGTGATTGGATTTGATATCAATGCGGAAAGAATCCAACAATTAAAAGCAGGCACAGATCATACCGGTGAAGCAGATAAAGAGGCACTGGTTCGTATTACAAAGCATCAACAAACATCTGCTACAGACATTTATTTCAGCAATGAACCCGATGCATTGAAAGAATGCAATATTTTTATCATTGCCGTTCCCACGCCTGTTGATCAAGCCAATAACCCCGATCTGGGTTTATTCAAAGAAGCCACAGAGATCGTTGCCCGTTCATTACAAAAAGGCAATCTGGTTATTTATGAGTCTACTGTTTACCCGGGTTGCACGGAAGAGATAGCCGTGCCGATATTAGAAAAATTATCCGGACTCATTTTCAATATGGATTTTTTCTGCGGGTATTCTCCGGAAAGGATCAATCCGGGTGATAAAATTCATACCCTGCCCAATACGCTTAAAATCACTTCCGGGTCTACTGCTTTTGCTGCTGAACGGGTTGA
>CAIWKU010000231.1 GCA_903913355.1 uncultured Bacteroidota bacterium
CAATTGTCAAATCTCCCTTAAGTGCTCTCGGATATGATTTCATTAAAGCCCCCTATATACCCAAAGGGAAAAATGAATATTATCTGAGAGATATTCAGATCAGGAATGGAATAGACTATCGTGGCCTTTCCGCACATGAAATTGAAATGCTGGTTCGAAATGGAAACACTAGCGATAATTGGAATCATTTTCTGGTATCTGATGCATTTAATCCGGAGCTCGTAAAAAATTGCAAATTCTTTGGCTTGGTTCGGATTGGAAAGTTGGAACCGCTTTGTCTAAGTTTTAGTGATCTCAAAGTGACTGTTGGCCTATATAATTCTACCATTATCAGCTGCGATTTTGGAGACAATGTGGTAATCAATAATGTAAACTATCTCTCTCATTATATTATTGGTTCCGAAGTAATCATTACAAATGTGAATGAACTGGTAACTACCAACCATGCTAAATTCGGCAATGGCATTATTAAAGAAGGGGAAAAAGAAGATGTTCGAATTTGGCTCGAAATCTGCAATGAGAATACGGGCCGAAGGGTTATGCCGTTTAACGGAATGTTACCCGGAGATGCATTTTTGTGGAGCCGGTTCAGAAATGACCGTGTATTACAAGAAAAATTTAAACAGTTTACTGAACAGCAATTTGATAACCGCCGCGGCTATTATGGAAAAATTGGTGATCGTACAATTATTAAAAATTGTAAAATCATTAAAGATGTCTGGATCGGCTCGGATGCCTACCTGAAAGGTGCCAATAAACTAAAAAACCTAACAGTCAATTCTGGACCTGAAGGGTTAACCCAGATTGGTGAGGGTTGTGAGATTGTAAATGGAATTATTGGATTTGGTTGTAGAATTTTTTATGGGGTGAAAGCGGTTCGATTTATTATGGCATCGCATTCACAACTTAAATATGGGGCCAGGCTCATCAATTCCTATCTGGGAAACAATGCTACTATTTCCTGCTGCGAAGTACTGAATTCGCTTATTTTTCCTGCGCATGAACAACACCATAATAATTCATTTTTATGTGCTGCACTGGTAATGGGGCAAAGCAATATAGCAGCCGGCGCAACCATCGGATCAAATCATAATAGCCGTGGAGCAGATGGTGAAATTATTATGGGACGTGGATTTTGGCCTGGATTATGTGTTAGCCTGAAACATAATTCGAAATTTGCCAGTTTTACCATTCTCACCAAAGGCGACTATCCAGCAGAATTAAATGTTCCCTTCCCTTTCTCACTGATCAGTAATAATGAAAACAAAAACCAGCTGACCATTATGCCTGGTTACTGGTTTCTGTATAACATGTATGCTTTGGCAAGAAATGCATGGAAATATGTTGATCGGGATAAACGAACTGATAAAATTCAACTACTGGAATATGATTACCTCGCCCCGGATACCATTAATGAACTATTTACTTCTTCAATCTGAAGATCATTACTCAGGCCTTCAAGTATTTTTGCTAATACATCAACAATTTTCGATGTCATTTAATATTTACCAAGCCTTTGGAATATTTACTTAAATTATCGGTAATGTCATTTTCTGCTTTCTTCATTACTTTTCTTTCAGAAAGTGTAATG
>CAIWKU010000232.1 GCA_903913355.1 uncultured Bacteroidota bacterium
AATGAGGCCATTGTTTTTGGTTTGGTTTCCGCCTATGGCTCGGCTATGTTGGGTATACTGCGTAATTACCTGAATTTTTCATTTAGCCTGGCTACCTATAACGCTGCCCGTGGCTGGATACGCAACCAGTATGGCCCCAATATGGAAAAAACGGACTGGCCGCTATCCAGCAGGTTTAATACCAACTGCCAGTTAAACCCTAAAGCAGATCTCCGCGATTTTTTAAAAACAGGGGTAACCATCAGCGATGAGGGCAAGGGGCATATCAAAATCAGCATGGAAGCCATACAGCCCCAGCAACAGATAGTGGCGCCGGCAGGTACTAAGGCGGTTAAGTTGAAATGGATCGTGCTATCTACTCCTTTTTCTCCGGATGGGAATGGAATTGTCCATTCTCTGCAGGAATATTCGATTCCTTATACGAATGCGGTTTTTGCGGCAAGGGAGACTGAGATAGTGATTAAGGGTAAGAAAGGGGATATTGTGATGGTGGTGGCGGCGATGGAGTTTGAGCGGAAGGTGAGTACTCCTTTGGAAGGGTTCTTTAAAGATGCTGCTTATTTGCCGGCGGCTATTATGGGGATTGGGAAACTAAAAAAATAGGGTTATGGGCTGACGATCTCCCTCTGCGTCCTTTGCGGTTCTCTGCGTTCTCTGCGTTGCTGCTTTTTTCAACCATCTTGAAAACCAGTACCGCAGAGAACGCAGAGAACCGCAGAGAACCGCAGGGAACGCAGGGTGTATTTTAAATGAATCCAGGGTTTACATTTGTCTTCAATCGAATCATTTGAGCTATTTAAAATTTCAGGGAAAACAATTATTTACCGGTAATGAAATACTGGGCGCGGAGCATGTATTGATTACCGATACGCATGGCCGGGTAGAAGGGATTGTTCCCCTGGCTGAAGCGGGTGAGGATATTCAGCATACAGAGGGAGTCCTCTCTCCGGGGTTTATCAATTGCCATTGCCATCTGGAATTAAGTCATATGAAAGGCCTGATTCCGGAGCATACGGGTTTGGTAGATTTTGTTTTCAAAGTAGTCACCCAAAGACATTTCCCCGATGAAGAAATTGCGGATGCGATAGCGATTGCAGAAAAGGAAATGCTCACCAATGGTATCGTAGCCGTAGGCGATATCTGCAATAATCTCTCCACCCTACCCCAAAAACAAAAGAACCAACTCGCCTACTACAATTTCATCGAAGTAAGCGGCTGGCTCCCCTCAGTTGCCCATCAAAGATTCGAAAAATCATTAAGCTATTATAACTCCTTTCACCAACCCCCAACCCCAAACCCCAAACTCCAAACCGCACTCTCCCCTCATGCCCCCTATTCCGTATCCAACGAATTATGGGCGCTTCTCTCTCCGTATTTTGAAGAGAAAACGGTTACCATTCATAACCAGGAGACTGCTTTTGAAGACACACTATTTCTAAATGGCGGTGGCGATTTCAGCAGAATGTATCAGATGATGAAACTGGATACTTCTTTTTTCCATCCCACCGGAAAAAGCAGTTTACAATCTTATCTCTCCAAGATGCGTATGGCCAAACAGGTATTACTCATTCACAATACGTTTATCAAAGAAGCCGATATCGAATTTGCAGCAAGGGTATCTGCAGAAAATAATCAACCCATTTATTATGGCTTATGTGTGAATGCCAATCTGTATATAGAAAATGCGCTACCACCGGTTGATCTGTTGCGTAAACACAATACTGCGATTGTTGTGGGCACGGATAGTTTGGCGAGTAATCATAGTCTGAGTATACTGGATGAATTGAAAACGATCTCTAAACATTTTCCTTCTATTCCGCTTAGTGAACTTTTGCAATGGGCAACCAGCAACGGTGCCAAAGCATTGCAATTTGATGATCAATTGGGAAGTTTTGAAAAAGGGAAAATGCCGGGTGTGTTAACCATTGAGCAATTAAACAATGGGGCCATCCATCAAAACACTTCCATCAAAAAATTGATTTAAGAACCCCCCTCTGCGTTCTCTGCGGTCCACTGCGTTCTTTGCGGTGCTGGTTTTCCAGAATCTAGAAAAAAGCATCACCGCAGGGAACGCGGAGGACCGCAGAGAACGCAGAGGAAAAACGGGATATTATTTATTAGCTGAGTATTTCCTGGAGAATGGGAAAACTTCGCATTTCACCAAAATCGCTGATATGCAGTGATAGAAAAGATAAATACGCCTGCAACAACTCTCTTCGAATGGTTCTGTTCAACGCAATTTGTTCGAGATCATTATAAAACTGAATATTGATGAGTTGAGAAGTGATACCGGCCATCTGTCCTTCTATATAATATGGATGTGAAGGTTTTTCGCTGATAAACATCCCTTCTTTGAGATCAAGGATCGGAGTGGCTTCATTGAACTCTCCCTGCATCTGAAAACCCAATTCCGTTCCCAGATGTAAAGTGAAGTAGAGAGGCAGATTACCGGTGAGGGTATCATTGCCTTTATCCAATTGTTTTAGACTATCTTCTATCAGGTAAAACAATTCAGGATTGGCTTCGGGTTGTTTTAAACTGTGTTGGAGTAATTCTATGAGAAACATAGCTACCGTGTTCTTTACCACATCAAACAATACTTTCTCATATAAATAACTCAGCTGGTACTCTTTAATAAACTGCATTTGTTTCAGTTCATTATGGTGCACTTCCATTTCGAGCATGGCGGCGGGTTGAAAGAAAACGGCTTTGGCAGAAGAGGTTTTGGTGGATTGTCTTACTCCTTTTACAATATAGGTCTGAATACCAAACAGCTCGGTATAGATGGTGGTAATGATACTGGTATCACCATACTTAACCGTACGCAACACAATGCCTTTGGTAGTGTGAACCATGAAATGGGAATCAATTAGTGTGTTGTAAAAATACAGTGCGGCAGTTAATTATATTCATTCTTCCTCTGCGTTCCCTGCGGTTCTCTGCGTTCTTTGCGGTGCTGGGGTTCAAGATGGTTGAAAAAGCAGCAACGCAGGGAACGCAGAGAACCGCAAAGAACGCAAAGAGAGATAATCAAATACGAGGAACTGATTGCATGGATTTAAAATAGCCCAACACGATATTTATTTAGTATGCCTTATGATCAGCAGGCTGGGTAACTACCACAGGTGCTACCCTTACAGGAGCGGGAATCAATTTAATGATCCGTACCGCATGCAAGCCACGCATGATAATATAGGTAAGATCAAACTCAAACCATTTCTTTGCAAAATTGGCATCATCTTTTGCATAGTGATGGTTATTCTGAAACAACTCGCCCATCAATAAAATGCCAAAGGGTGTGGTATTCTTTGACTGATCGCCATTAGAAAAATTGCTATATCCATATTTATGTCCGCACCAGTTTACCACTGCACCCTGTATTGGGCCCATTAAAAAATGGATGGGTAGCAATAAAAACCACCAGGCATTGGGTGCAAAAAAAATATAAAATGTAGTATACCCTG
>CAIWKU010000233.1 GCA_903913355.1 uncultured Bacteroidota bacterium
AAGAAATGCCTTTTAAAAGCCCGAATCGCTGCGGTACTGTCTTTCACATCATAACCCACTATACGCAAGGCCTGAATAGCATTAAAATTAGCCGGCACCGAATCCCTCGCATCATCAAACCACAACCCAAAACCCTTCTCCGCCAGTTTCTTCCATGGAAAACGATAATTCGGATCATTCTTACGGGTAGGGGCTATATCCCCATGTCCAATAAAATTGGCGGTGGGTATTGAATAATCTTTTTTCAGTTTGGCCAATAAACTCAACAGACTATTAATCTGTAAACTATCAAATGGCTCAAAACCATTATTATCCAATTCGATCCCTATCGAGGCAGAATTAATATCAATCAGGTTTCCCCATCGGCTCACTCCCGCATGGGCCGCACGCAAATAGTCGTTCAGCATATGATGCAGGGTTCCATCCTTACAAATCACATAATGGGCACTCACCGCAGATTTGGGTGTGGTAAATGTTTGCAAAGTCTGCTCGCATGAATTTTGTGCGGTATGGTGAATAATTACAAAACTCGGTTTCCGCAGGTTAAAATTGGTGGTGCCTACCCAATAAGCCGGGGCCTTGATGGTATCTGATATAGGCGTTAATGGCTCAGCCTTCAATTGTTTAGATAAAGCTTTGGATTGATCCCGATACACTTTATTCGTGGTAGAATATGGCTTGGGACTACAAGCATCTATTGATATCAGCACTCCTCCAAAAACAAGGAAAGAAAAAATAAATTTCAGTTTAGTAGGCAACATATTACTCGTATGTATATGATTCATTAAATATTTTTCGCAGTATGCAATCTTTGTTTTACCCTTTGATTCAGAAAGTATAACATGATCATGGCCAATACCATGGAGCCCATTACAACATATCCAAGCATATCATAACGCTCCAGTTTTCCGGAACTGGTTTGCAATACAATAAAACCCGCAAAAATGGATGCGATACCACCAGATATCTGTTGGGTAGCCGAATTAATACTCATAAATGCACCCCTGTCTTTGGCATCCGGAACAGCGGTAAGTAATGCGGAGGAAGCAATCATTCGCGATGAAATCCCGACAAATAAAATCACATTCAACACAATCAGTTCCCATAGAGGTGTAAACCCTAAATGGGTATAAATGGCTACCATGATCATACTAAGCAGGGTACCAAAACAGAAGATGGGAAATTTGCCAATCTTATCACTCAGCTTACCCACCAGCGGACCGAAAATAATAGAACAAGTACCTGTTACCAGGTAAACGATGGGTAATTGTTCAAGGGTGATACCGAGGTTATGAATACTATAGGCACTGCCAAATGGCATCAACATAAATCCACCCGTTGCCAATAATGTAGTGGCAAAAAATGCTTTTGCATAATCGGGTCGGATCAGTGTTTTGATTAAATGATGAAATGCATTGTGATCGATTTTCAAATGCAGGTGGGCATCTACCGGTTTTAATTCCAGATAAATCACGATGCCCAATATGGATCCGCCACCCGCAATCATCCAGAAAGGGGCATGCCAGCCAAAATGATTGGCTAAATAAAGTCCAATCGGCAAACCCATTACCTGGCTCGCTGCAAAAGACATCTGCACAAAACCCATTACTCTTCC
>CAIWKU010000234.1 GCA_903913355.1 uncultured Bacteroidota bacterium
CCTCCTTCCAAAAGATAGAACGTCGAAGAATTGACTGCAGATTGTTTGAAGACTTGACCTGAAGTGTCAAGAATATAATTTAGTCCAGCAGGTGATTGTGCTTTTGCTACAGGATTTCCCATCGCAACTGTTGCACTTCCACTAAAATACCACCCACTATTGTTTGAAACATTGGTCGAGTGTGAACCTGCTATCCATACATTCCCTGTACTTGAAAGTGTAGCCGCCTGTCTGCGATAGTTAACATAAGAAACACTAACTAATGGAACTGCCATTATCAATCCCTTCCTCCGGATTAATAAAGTGTAGTTTTCCGGCAGCATCTTCTGCCATCAAAATCATACCATTGCTTTCAATACCCCGCATTTTTCTGGGGGCAAGGTTTACTACAACTGTAATTTGTTTTCCAACAATCTCTTCCGGTGTAAAATGAAGTGCGATCCCTGAAACAATGGTTCTGGTTTCAAAACCCAGGTCAACAGTCAGTTTCAATAATTTATCTGCTTTCTCCACTTTTTCGGCAGCAATAATCTTCCCTACACGTAAATCGATTTTTGCAAAATCATCGAATACGATGGTTGGTTTTACGGGTAAAGTACCAGGGGTATTTTCTTCCATGATTTTTTCTGTATTCGTTATGGCAGATTCGCTACTCCCCACCAATGATTCACGTTTAATTGCTGCTGATTGTAATTTCTCTAATTGATAACTGATCTCAGCATCTTCTATTTTTCTGAATAATAATTCCGGTGCACGTAAAGAGTATCCTACGCTGAGTAGTTTTGTTTTCCCTGCATTTTCCCAGTCCAGCATCTTATCAACTACTTTTAATAGGTAGCAGATTTTCCTTGCTGTAAAAGGAAGGAATGGATTGATCAATACTGCCAGGTTCGCACATAACTGCAAACAGATATGCAGGGTATTATCAATGGATTGCTGGGCATCGGTTAGGGGTTGTCCATCCTCGCCGGTTTGTTTGGCCAGTATCCAGGGTTCTTTTTTCTGCATATACTGGTTACCAATACGTGCCAGATTGATTACTTCGAAAAGAGCATCCCTGAATTTATATTGCTCAAGCAGGGCTTCTACTTTTTCTTTAGTAACTGAAAATTCAGCCAGTGTTGATGTATCCAGATCGGTCAAAGCATTTGGATGTAAAGGGGGAACTTTTCCTTTGCATAATTTATGCATCAACACCAGTGCCCTATTTACAAAATTACCGAATATGCTTACCAGCTCACTATTGTTTGCATCCTGAAAACCCTTCCAGGTAAATTCACTGTCTTTGGTTTCGGGGGCTATCTGGGTTAAATAATATCGTAATACATCCGCCATCTGGCTACCACCATTCTCTTTGTTGATAAAATCATCAATATAATCCTGCATTTCCAGTTTCCAGTTGCGACTGGTACTCATCTTATCTCCTTCCAGATTCAAAAATTCATTGGCAGGTACATTATCCGGTAAAATATTACCATGCAGTTTCAACATTACCGGAAAAATAATGCAATGGAAAACAATATTATCCTTCCCAATAAAATGAACCAGTTTGGTATCCTTATCTTCCCAATAGGGGCGCCAGTCTTTTCCGTTATCCAGTGCCCATTGTTTGGTGGCACTGATATATCCGATCGGCGCATCAAACCATACATACAATACTTTTCCTTTTCCTCCTTCCACAGTTTCGGGTAAGGATACACCCCAATCAAGATCACGGGTAACAGCCCTTGGCTGTAAGCCACCATCTATCCAGCTTTTGCATTGACCCACTACGGTACTGCGCCAATCATTTGCATGCTCTTTTAATATCCATTCACGCAAAAAGTCTTCATGCCTGTTTAAAGGAAGATACCAGTGTCTGGTTTGTTTTTTTACAGGCGCTTTGCCACTTAAGGTACTTACCGGGTTAATCAATTCGTCTGGACTAAGACTTTTCCCGCAATTTTCGCACTGATCGCCATAAGCGCCCGGGTAGCTGCAATTGGGACAAGTGCCTTTGATATATCTGTCTGCCAGAAAACTATTGGCCTCCTCATCAAAATATTGTTCAGTTTCTTTTATTTCCAGATCTCCATTATCATTCAAACGGGTAAAGAATTCCTGGGCCGTAGCATGGTGCAGGGGATCGCTGGTGCGGTGATAAATATCAAATGCAATACCCAGGTCCTGAAAATTTTGCGCCATGATCGGATGGTACTTATCAATAATGTCGCGGGCCGTAGTTCCTTCTTTGGTGGCCTGAATGGGTATGGCAGTCCCATGTTCATCACTTCCACAAACAAATACCACATCGCGTTTTTGTGCTTTCAGGTAACGAACATAAATATCAGCAGGTAAATAGGCACCTGCCAGATGACCAACATGTTTTAATCCGTTAGCATACGGAAGGGCGGCAGTAATTAAATATCTTTTCGGGTTGCTCATGGTGTACTTGTCTTTTGTTTACCCTTTTTTGCACGGAAACTGTTTTTGCGTACTTAGGACACTTTTCTGCAAAGGGCGAAAACGCTGCAAAAGTAAGTAATCAATCGTAGCGGGCAATAAGATACCTGACCGGCTATGATTGAACTTTAGACGAATAGGGTTGGAATAGAAGGGCTGTTTCTTTATTTTTATGGATGCATCGAAAAAAATTCCTCTCTGCTTTGGCAACCGGGTCCGGCCTTTTATTTACAGACCTGGCAAGGGCCTCGAAACTGGTTTCTCATAAAATTCGCCGTAGTAAACTACCGCCCTATCTTGCTCCAGGTGATACCATTGGTATTACCTGTCCATCGGGTTTTATAACAGAAAAAGAAATACAGCCAGCGGTTGAACAGATACAGAGCTGGGGCTACAAAATAAAGGTAGGGGCGACTGTTGGGAAAAGAGACTTTAGTTTTGGCGGTACAGATGAAGAAAGAACAAAAGATTTTCAGGGTATGATTGATGACACCGGCGTAAAAGCCATTCTTTGTGCAAGGGGTGGTTATGGAGTGGTAAGGATTATTGACCAGATTGATTTTTCGTCATTTAAAAAACATCCAAAATGGGTAATCGGGTTTAGTGATATCACAGTTTTTCATAGCCACCTGCATACACAGTTTGGGGTAGCTACTATTCATTCCAAAATGTGTAATAGCTTTCCGGATGATTGGTCAAAAGCCGAACCCATTCAGGTTGAAACCATTTTATCCCTGAAAAAAGCATTAAGTGGGGAAATGATGGGATATGAATGCCTCCCAGATACCCGGAACCGGGAAGGGATGGCAGATGGCCAATTAGTGGGTGGAAACCTAACCATGATAGCAACACTCTCTGCAACGGATTCTGATATTTCTACAGAAGGTAAAATTTTATTTGTGGAAGATGTTGGGGAAGCCTTGTATAATATTGACAGGCTGTTTTGTCACCTGAAGCGCACAGGAAAACTCAGTCATCTCAAAGCATTGATTATTGGCGGGTTCACCAATATCAAACCCGACACACCGGAAGAAACATTTGGACGAACTGTGCAGGATATTGTTTGGGAAAAAGTAAAAGAATACAATTACCCGCTTTGTTTTGGTTTTCCGGTAGGGCACCAGAGAAATAATTACGCGTTAAAATGTGGGGTAAAACATCGGTTGACGGTCCAGAGCGATAAAGTAGTTTTACAGGAAATTGTATAATCATGCGTCATCAATTTTGGCATATAGTTTCTGAATAAATACTTCCAGTAATTTATACTAAGTAATATTGTCCATGATCAAAATACCCCCTTATCTGAAAAAAGGAGATACCATTGGTATCGTTTGTCCTTCTGGTTATATGCCTTACGAAAAAGCAACTGCCTGTATTCATATATTAGAGCAATGGGGATATCGGGTTGTAACTGGAAAGACCCTGGGAAGCCAGTTTCATTATTTTTCCGGAACGGATGCAGAAAGGCTGGCCGACTTGCAGGGAATGCTTGATAACAGGAATATACAGGCAGTATTATGTGGCAGGGGAGGTTATGGGATGAGCAGGATAATTGACCAGATAGATTTTAAACAGTTCAGTAAATACCCCAAATGGCTGATCGGATTTAGTGATATTACGGTACTACATGCCCATGTTTTCAGGAAACTGAAAATAGCTTCTTTGCATGCCCCGATGGCCGGTGCTTTTCAGGAAGATGCTGGGAAGAATGTGTTTGTCAAATCTCTCCAAAATGCAATAAAAGGAAATCAGGCCAACTATTCCTGTACCCCACATTCACTTAACAGAAATGGAAAAGCAGAAGGAATTTTGTTGGGTGGAAATCTTTCTTTGATTGCGCATCTGGCAGGCACGGTATCTGCGTTGGAAACAAAAGGGAAGATCCTGTTTATAGAAGATGTGGGTGAATATATTTACAATATTGACAGGATGATGATTCAACTGAAGCGAAATGGGATGCTTGCAAATTTGAAAGGACTGGTCATTGGTGGATTTAGTGAAATCAAAGATACGCTTACTCCATTTGGAGCGGATGTGTTCTCTGTTATACAGTCACATATTGAAGCGTATTCGTACCCGGTTTGTTTTGATTTCCCGGTTAGTCACGAGAAAAATAATTATGCCTTAAAAATAGGAATACCCCATCAATTAACAGTTGGCTCCAAACTGGTCAGACTAAAAGAAATTCGTTGATTTTGTATCATCGGCTTAATCAATTATTTTTATAGGTTCATAGATAAAATCTATAAAAATGACTTTTGTTCAGCTTCAATACATTATTGCGATTGATACCTATCGGCATTTTGCTGTAGCCGCGAAACATTGTTTTGTATCACAACCCACTTTGAGTATGCAGGTGCAGAAAGCCGAGGATGAATTGGGCGTTAAAATATTTGACAGGAGCAAACAGCCGGTCATACCTACTGAGCTGGGTGCAGAGTTGATAGAGCAAGCCAGAAAAATTATTGCCGAAAAAGAGATTTTGGAAGAGATGGTGATTCACAAGAAAGGTATTATTGCCGGGGAATTAAAAATCGGAATCATCCCAACACTGGCTCCTTATCTTTTACCCTTGTTTGTTCAAAATTTCACTGAAAAATACCCCCAGGTAAAGCTGGTAGTGAATGAATTAACCACCGATAATATTGTAGCTAAATTACGTGATGGCAGAATTGATATGGGAATACTGGTAACCCCATTGCAGGAAACAGGGATCAAAGAATATCCATTGTTTTATGAGGAATTGATGGCTTATGTGTCTAGAAAGAATGCAGCCTATAAAAAAACCTATATGCTGCCCCAGGATATTGACCCCAATAAATTATGGTTACTGGAAGAAGGGCATTGTTTTCGAAGCCAGATCGTAAATCTTTGTGAACTGAAAAAAGCCAGTCGCGAAGCCAGTCATTTCGATTATGAAGCAGGAAGTATAGAGACCCTTCGCCGAATGGTAGATATGAATGATGGGATCACCATTTTACCAGAACTGGCTACGATGGGTTTGACTGCCAAACAATTGTCTTTGATCCGCTATTTCAAAAGACCAGCGCCCATGCGGGAAGTAAGTATTGTGGTGCATCGTGATTTTGTAAAAAAGAAACTGATTGATATACTCGCAGAAGAAATCTTATTTTCTGTTCCGGATAAAGTGAAACAGAATAAGAGCAGGTATGTGGTGGGTATCAATAGTAATTAATCTTTTTCCTTCCATCAGTTTCTAAGTAAGCTATCCAGTTTCTGGTGAAATAAATGAAACTCATTCAAGTTATTATGTGCGCCTCCTTCAACGCGTATGAGTTCGTCTCCGGGCTTCAGTATATTTTTTAATCTTTCTGCATGGCTAAAAGGAATTGTCCAGTCCTGGTTGCCATGAATCAGACTAATAGGTGCCGTTACTTTTGGCAGGTATTCATAAACAGGCAGTGAGTAATGAATGAGTAAACTGAGCGGATATATACCACAAAATCGATTGATCAGTGAGGGTATGCTATAATAAGGTGTTTCAAGAATCAGTCTCTTACAGTCACGTATAGCCGCAAGCTCTGCAGCAATTCCTGATCCAAGCGACTTGCCGTAAATAATAATTTGTGATGGGGCGTATTTTTTGCGGGCCAGTTTGTATACCTGCAATGCTTCCTCGTATAATATTTTCTCCGACAATTCGCCACTTGATTTCCCAAAACCAGGGTAGTCTGGCATCCAGACCTCATATTGGTTGCGGGTAAAATTTTCAGCGAATTGCGCGTAATGATGGATGTTTTCCCGGTTACCATGGAAGTATAAAACGATACCTTTTCTCAAAGAATCCGGCACAGTAAACTGAACGATATTAAAATTTGTTTTCTCATCAAACGCTATATTGGCTTCAGTAAAGGGCTGAGAAAATTGCCATGGGTAATCGGCATCTAATTTTGTTGGTCTGAACAGAATTTTCTCCTGCAGATAATACAAAGCAATTCCGCCCAATGAATAGAGAATGATAATAATTTTTACCCAACGGAAAATGCGTTTTTTATTTTTCACTTTACGAAGATAATTTTTATGCAGGATAGCAGCTAAGCCATTTTGATAACGGCTTCAGAGAGAAATGGTAAGTGGTTAATCAGCTTTAAGGATATCCCGGATAAAATTATGGTACTCCGGAAAGGAAGGAAGGTTATTATGGCCGCCACCATGTATTCTGATCAGGGTAATCATTCTGGGATTCAGCATTTGTAATTTCTCGCTATGCCTGATAGGGATTAGCCGGTCGCGGGTGCCATGTAGTATATAGGTATGGCAGTTTACTTTTCGTATCCATTGATCTGTATGCAGGTGATACCGTAGCAGCCATTTGTGTGGCAGGAAAGGAGTAAATCTTTCTGCTACTTTAATAAAACTAAAATACGGAGCATCCAGAATCAGGTATCTGGGAGAATTGTCGGCAGCAATTTTTGCGGCAAAGCCACTGCCCAGGCTTCTGCCATAAACAAGGATATGGTTTTGGTCATATTTTTTCATCAGGCTCTCATATACAAACTGCATGTCGTTGAGCATATCTTTTTCGCTTCTTTTCCCGGTGCTTTTACCAAAACCACGATAATCTACCAATACAACATCATACTGGTATCGGTAAAAATCCTTCGCATGCTTAGCCCACCCTTTAATACTTCTGGAATTGCCATGAAAATAAAGGATCAGGCCTTTTGGATTTTTGCAATAAAAATGTAACCCGTTAATTCGAATACCTTCTGATACGTCAAAAAATAATTCTTCAAAAGGAACTGCATATTTGTATTCAAAATCCTGGGGAAGTTTTTCAGGTTTAAAAATAAATCGCTCCTGAACAAAATACACAAGTAATGCCAGCGCAAGATAGCCGAGAACGATATAGATAATCAGTGATGACAAATCAATCCCTTTGTTTGGGTAAGTTCAGTTTTTTAGGTGGAAATGCAAAGGAAGGGGAGGTGCAATTAATAATTAACAATTAATATTAATAATGAGGGCAACGAAATGAATATGCATTCGTATAGGGTTACAATAGAGAAATTTAAGTAAAAAGGAATTTTTAGGTTGATTCGTAAAGGATAGGTAAGGATTGATCATTATTTGAAGGCTATCATTTAAGAGATGGGGGAAGGAATTTGATAATTTTCAAAAAATCTTGTGGTTGTTGGCAGAAATCAGGGAGTTTAACTAAAAAAACGACTAAAATTTATACTAATCTAAGCAGCGGGTAATCAATAATTTGTATCTCTGTGTTCAAACATTGAATCTAATCCTTTTCGGAAAACCCAGGAATATGAGAAAAACCGTCATTGTAATACTATGTTTTACAGCAGTACTTATTTATGCTTGTCAGCATGAGGTCCTGACTATTTCCAAAGCCCCGTCCAATCTGGTTTATTCGACGGATAGTATTTCAGTTATCAGCGGAACAGCCGGTAGTTCAGTTGCACCCAGTCTGGATAATAATGGTGGAACCGTAACGTATACTATTACCAATACGGCCAACCAGGGTATCAGTATCAATAGTAAAACCGGGGTGATAAGTTGGATTTCTACCGTAGCTATTGGAACCTATAACCTGATTATTACGGCCACTAATAGTAGTGGTATCGCTAATGCCGGATATATCCTGGTGGTTACAGCTCCACCAGTTGCAGCGCCTACGAATCTCGTATATAGTCCTTCCAGTTCTACAGTTGTTTCCGGAACAGCAGGTAGTTCAGCTACCCCGACCATTAATGCCGGAACCGGGGGTACTCCCGCATATAGTCTTACAGGAACAATCCCTTCCGGAATTACCATCAGCAGTAGCACAGGTGTGATCAGTTGGGCCAAAACAGTAGCTGTGGGCAATTATTCACTTTCTGTAACGGCAGCGAATGCATCAGGAAGTATATCTGCAACCTATTCATTAACGGTAACCAGCACGGCAACAGTAACAGCCCCTTCAAGTTTTACCTATTCACCAGCTACCACCACAGTAACCCAGGGAACAGCAGGTTCCTCAGTCGCTCCTTCCATCAATAATGGATTGGGTACGATTGCCTATAGCTTAACCGGAACCATACCAACAGGAATCAGTATCAATAGTGCAACGGGTGTAATCAGT
Organism: uncultured Bacteroidota bacterium; assembly: GCA_903913355.1. GTDB lineage: Bacteria > Bacteroidota > Bacteroidia > Chitinophagales > Chitinophagaceae > Sediminibacterium. The sequence goes on from CAIWKU010000234.1 coordinate 8,543, forward strand.
TGGTCTAACGCAGTTGCCTCTGGTACTTATACCTTAACAATTTCAGCGGCAAATTCTGCAGGTAAAGTAACCACTACTTATTCATTGGCAGTAAATGCAGCATCTACTTCATCGGTTAGTTTTTCTACACAAATATTGCCGGTATTTAAAACAAGTTGCAGTGGTTGCCATTCTTATATGTCTAGTTACTCAGGAATATCCAGTCATACATCAGGATGTAATTCTATTCAGAATAAGATCGGCACAACCTATTGTTCCGGTTCTCGTATGCCACAGGGAGGATCGCCATTGTCAGCTAGTTTTATAGCCCTGTTTAATACCTGGATTTCGCAGGGAATGTTGAATAACTAATAAATAAATGATTGAATTGTATTAAAAAGGATTGAAATGAAATTATTGCCCGGAATTATTTTTCTTGTTTTGTGTTTTTCAGGATGTTATTATGATAA
>CAIWKU010000235.1 GCA_903913355.1 uncultured Bacteroidota bacterium
GCGTGAATTAAAAGCGCGGGGTATTGTATTGAATACCCTTATCTGGCGAATTGGATTAAAGGATTGGTTATTTGCCAAAGAACTGGAAGAGTTAAAGCCTATTTTATTCCCCGGGCCCCCCCCACTACCACCTAGTATTCTTGAAAAAATATACCTGGAAAATCCACCGACAAAAAAACCGCAGGCCATAAAATTTGAGAAGCAAAAAAAACCAAAATACGACGACCGATATCATAAAGAAAGAGAAGCAGCGATAACAGGAGTCTTTATGTTTTTGGTGCCAATTTTCTTTGTTCTTTTTTATAAGTTACTAAACACCTATTCTTACGAGACATTTTTCTATTTCAAAGTACTTTGTTTTTCTGTAGCATTAATATTTCGCGCCATTGCTGTTTCCTGGGGAGCGAGTATTGCCCGGCACCAAAACAGAGATAGCCATAAATGGGGATTTTTCTGTTTTCTATTTCCTGCTATTTGTTTGATGATATTAGGGCTTAGGAAAAAACTATATGATTCCACAGAATGGAAAAAATATTTATACCAGGAGCAAATCCACCATAAACCCAAAAGGTCTTTTAGTATTCACCTCCTTCACCGACCCTAATCCTTGTTTTACCGAACAGGAAAAAAACAATACGCTTTTCCTGTTTTGTATCACCCTCTTTTCTTTTAAAAAATAAAAAGAAAAGGAGAAACGGTAGTACTTACAAAAACATAATCAGTATTTTGGTCTTTCGTTTCACACGCTTTTAAATGGGTGACCCTTAACGATTCGCGTGAACGGAAAGAAATTTTAACCAACGCTAAAATCTGTTATGAGAAATTCTATTGTTATTGTTTTACTGTTGCTGGTAATATCAGGATCGGCTCAAATAAAATCAACGCCCGCAGCAGAGCGATTAAAAAGTTTTGATCAGCGAAAAGAATTACTTCAAAAATCCCTTCTAAACAATACCGGGTTCCGGAATATTGGTCCCAGTGTAATGAGTGGAAGGGTAGTGGATATTGATGTAAACCCGGAAGACCCCACCGAATTCTATGTTGCGTATGCTTCGGGCGGTGTATGGTATACAACAAATAACGGGCAGAGTTTTGTTCCTGTATTTGATTCGCAGGATATTATTTCTATCGGAGATATTGCCGTAAACTGGAAAACCCGAACTATTTGGGTAGGTACCGGCGAAGTAAATAGCAGCAGATCTTCTTATGCAGGTATCGGTGTATATAAATCTTCCGATAACGGGAAAAATTGGGAATACCTGGGATTGCCGGAAAGTCAGCATATAGGAAAAATAGAATTACACCCTACTGATAATAATATAGCCTGGGTGGCAGTATTGGGACATTTGTATTCTTCAAACAAAGAAAGAGGGGTATATAAAACGACCGATGGCGGAAAAACCTGGAAACAGACTTTGTATGTAGATGAAAATACCGGAGCGGTTGATCTGACCATCAATCCACAAAACCCGAATGAGCTATACGCTTCAATGTGGTATAGAACACGGAAGCCCTGGAATTTTGAAGAGAGTGGAAAAACCAGCGGCATCTATAAAAGCACCAACGGAGGAGATAGTTGGGAATTGGTTTCAAAAGAAGGAGCCGGATTTCCTGTAGGCGAAGGAGTGGGCAGGATTGGTTTGGCTGTTTCGCAACAAAACCCCAATACTGTATATGCGATTGTAGATAATAATTTTCACCAATCGGATTCTGCGGTAGCCAAAAGAATTGATACAACTCGATTTACACTACGCGATTTCAAGGATCTTAACAAAGAACAGTTTCTGGCCTTAGATGATAAAAAATTATCTGCTTTTGTAAGCTCTAGAAGAAACGGGATACCGCAGAAATATACAGCAGCATCTATTAAAGAAGCGGTTGCCAGCGGAAAATTTCCACCTTCTGTAATCTGGGACTTTTTGTTTGATGCCAACACGGCCTTATTTGAAACACCGATTATCGGATGCGAATTATACAAAAGCGACGATGCAGGAAAAAGCTGGAAAAAAGTAAATACCAAGCCACTTAACCTGTACAGTACGTATGGCTATTATTTTGGAAAAGTATTCCTGAGTCCCGTGAATGATAATAAACTTGTGATTACCGGTGTGGATGTAGAAATGAGTACAGATGGAGGAAAAACATTTAAATCTATTGAAGGAGAAACCACCCACTCTGACCACCATGTGGTTTGGATGGATCCGAAAAAAGACAGTCACCTGATTATTGGAAACGACGGAGGATGCAATATTTCTTATGATAATGGCGAACATTGGTTTAAAGCGAATACACCGCCGGTTGGACAATTCTATAATATCACATACGATATGGCTAAGCCCTATAATGTATATGGCGGATTGCAGGATAATGGAACCTGGTTTGGGCCCAGCACTACGAAGGAGGGATATGGATGGTATGATTCAGGCGAGAACCCATATAAAAGATTAAACGGTGGCGATGGTATGCAGGTGCAGGTAGACACAAGGGATAATAAAACCGTGTATAGCGGATCACAGTTTGGTGCCTATTCGCGGCAAACCCTGGGTGGGGCAAGGGAAAGAGGCGCATCGGTTAGACCCACAACAGATTTAGGAGAAACACAATTACGATTTAACTGGCAAAGTCCGATTTTATTGAGTAAGCATAACCAGGATGTATTTTATTTTGGCACCAATAAATTTCATCGCTCTTTAAACAGAGGAGATAGTATGGTTACCATGAGCCAGGACCTGACCACCAATCCCAAAGAAAAAGGGGATGTACCCTTTGGAACGCTGACAACGATTAGTGAAAGTCCATTACATTTCGGACTGATCTATATAGGCACAGATGATGGTAATATTCAGGTATCAAAAGATGGCGGATATACCTGGGAGTTGATTAATAAAAAATTACCTAAAGGATTATATGTTAGTCGCGTAACGGCGAGTGCTTTTAAAGAAGGAAGGGTATATGTTTCATTGAATGGATATAGAAACGATAATTTCCTTCCCTATCTCTATGTGAGTGAAGATTATGGAAATACATGGAAGCAGATAGGAAAAGATTTGCCCAATGAGCCGATCAATGTGGTGAAGGAAGATGTAACTAATGAGAATATTTTATTTGTAGGAACTGACGGGGGCTTATATGTAAGTATTGATGGGGGTAATAGTTCAATGATGTGGAATAAAGGGTTGCCCTATAGCGTTCCTATTCATGATATAGCACAACAACCCAGAGAGAATGAATTGATATTAGGAACACATGGCCGCAGTTTGTATATAGCCAAATTAGATGAAGTACAAAAGCTGGCAAAAAATCCGGAGTATCGAGCGAAAAGAGAAGAAGAAATCAATAAAAAGAATTAAAGAAAGCAAAGAGAAAAAGAAGGCGCAATGTTTGTAAGCATTGCGCCTTTTTATTTGAATAAATCGGTTATAAGCAAACAGGAATAGATATTTTGTAGAGGAATGGATAGAAACAGGTAAAGGGTTTTTATAGGTTTTTGGTAGAGAGAAAAAAACGAAAAAGAAGGCCCTGTAAGACTACACCATACTGAATTGTAGTGTAGAAAAGGGGTGAGATAGTAAAAGCACGCGGGGCCGGAAAACCGGAAAAAGACAGAAAATCCCGGGCACTACAAGCAAAATGTAGGTGGACAACTACAAGAAGTTTTCTGTAGTCTACGATTTCTGGTCAAGCAGTCTACGTTTTTTTCAGGTATCAAGTACAAGAAATAGGATGGTTTTACTAATAGAAACCGGGTAGGATTGTTCCATCTTTGTTATGTCAAAGCGAAAGAACCAGAACACGAAGAAAATCCTTAAAAACCGTATCCTATGAAACCTTTATTCACTCTTACCGCAATCAGACACACAGGCAAAGTTCCTGTTATTCCAAAAGCCGAAAAAAGGGCACAAGCTGTACAATATGACAGCAAATACGCTAAAAACCAGGAAGCAGCCGTTACCGGCGTTTTTGTATTAGCCACCCCAATTCTTTTTGTGATTTTTTCAATACTCAACTATGTTAGGTATGAAGGATATACTGAGTTTATTCAGGTTTTATTAGTGGGCGGATTGGTAACACGTATTGGCGCCAGCGTTTGGGTTGCCAGTATTGCAAAAGAACAAAATAGAAACGCACATAGCTGGGCTTTAAAAGCTTTATTGTTACCAGGTGCTACACTGATCGCTATCGGACAAACCAAAAAAATTGTGGATCCTAATGCATGGAGACAATGTTTATATAGCCCAAACACAACAATTACACAAATGCCTGCAAGGACTACTACAAAAGAGCAAGCCTATCAAATGGCTTCTTAAGCGGAAAACATCTTTGGATTTGGTATAGAGTTTTTAAAGGTTACGTATAGAACCCCGGTCAATTTCCGGGGTTTTTATATGTATTGGGTATAGGATACTTATTCGGTAATAAAAGGAAGTTTTGCCTCGCTATACTGTTTTCTCTGAACCAGGGATCTAAGGTTTTTGAAACTTTGAAAAAGCCCCTTGGTTGAAAACAGGTTCACCATCCAGGGAGGAATATTGCCGTCTGGATCTACCCGAAGCACATAGCTTACCCGCAGGAGATTTTTATCAATAGGCGTAATTGTCCAGCGGCCAACAGATTCGTTGATTCGCACGATTCCCCGCTTTTCGGGAACCAAGCCTTGAACATTCTCTGCTTGAATGATAATGACATGGGTTTTTGGGTCCTGGTTAATGGTGAGGTGTGCCACAAAATCACGATTGGTGGCCGGCCAGGGAAAATTCACTTCAGAATAATAATACAATTCGGCCTGGGATACCCGTTTTACCAGGCTGCTGGATTTTGTGCTGTATACCCAGTTTTGTAAATGATCCACATCCATGATTATGGAAGCCAATTGTTTGAGTGTAGCCGGAATGATCGACTCGGCTTTGATGGATTTTATGCGGTCCCCGTCAATATGGGAAGTAAAGGTTTTAATGCTATCGCGGTCGTTTCTTAGCTTCCAATCGTCCTGCCCATAACAGGCCCCCAGCCACAAAAAACCGAAACAAAGCAGAAATATAGGTCTAAGCATATAGGTTTTTGAAATAAAAAAGGGGGGGGGTTAACCAGCCTACCGTTTAAAAGCCCCCATAAATAGGGTATTAATACTAGTGGTAGACGGACGGGGACTGAATATATTTGATTCCGGTAGAGAAAAACAGGAAACTAAATCCGTTAGCCAAAAAAATACTAAAAAAATTAGTGTGTATAATAAAAAAGGACTACTTTTATGTCTCCATTAATTTTGACCCTAAATTCTAAACACAATGAGTAACGCAGACAAACTGAAAGCACTAAAGCTGACGATAGACAAGATAGATAAGGACTACGGTAAGGGTAGTGTAATGATGATGAACGAAAAAAGCCAGGACCCAATGGAAGTTATTTCCACAGGATCTATTGGTTTGGATACAGCGCTAGGCGTAGGCGGATTACCGAAAGGAAGGATTATTGAAATATACGGACCAGAATCTTCTGGTAAAACAACCATCGCCATTCATGTAATTGCAGAAGCGCAGAAAAAAGGCGGTATGTGTGCAATCATTGATGCGGAACATGCATTTGATAGTTCTTATGCGCAGAAACTGGGTGTGGATGTAGATAACCTGCTGATATCACAACCCGATTATGGTGAACAGGCTTTGGAAATTGCCGACAGACTGATTTTATCCGGAGCATTGGATGTGGTGGTAATTGATTCGGTTGCAGCCCTGGTTCCTAAAAGCGAACTGGAAGGTGAAATGGGAGATAGTAAAATGGGTCTTCATGCGCGCTTGATGAGTCAGGCTTTGCGTAAGCTCACAGCAACCATTAATAAAACCAATACAGTATGTATTTTCATTAACCAGTTGCGCGAAAAAATTGGTGTGATGTTTGGAAATCCTGAAACTACAACAGGCGGAAACGCATTGAAATTTTATGCTTCCGTTCGTTTGGATATTCGTAGAATGACACAGATAAAAGATGGTGATGCGGCAGTTGGTAATCATGTAAAAGTGAAAGTGGTAAAAAACAAAGTAGCGCCCCCATTCCGTGCAGCAGAGTTTGATATCATTTTTGGAGAAGGAATCAGCAAACTGGGAGAAATCATAGATATTGGAGTAGAACTGGGTATTGTTCAGAAAAGCGGCTCCTGGTTTAGTTATGAAAGCAATAAACTGGGACAAGGCCGGGATTCTGTAAAATCGCTCCTGCACGATAACCCCGAACTGGCCAACGAAATTGAGGCCAAAATCCGGGCAAAAGTTAGCGAAGTAAAAGCTGCCGCTGAGGCATAAAATAGGTTTTTTAGGATGGGTTAGTTAGTAAGACCGCCTCTGGATGCAGGGGCGGCTTTTTTATGCAATAGGGATTCTTAAAACAATAAAATAAGATAAAAAGCAATTATAAATAGAAAAAAACTAAATAAAAACCACTAAATCAATGCAAAATGGGAATTTGTATTATTGCAAAAAATGCAATTAAAGCATATATGAACCCATATATGCGTAACCCCTTTTTATTTTAAATGCTTGCAAACGAGATCGGCGGTTGTGTGTAGAGAGACGCAATCAAAACACAACTCGGTGCAAACTCCGCCCCCCTTGTTCTCCGCAGTGAAGAAATTACCATTTAACAACAAAATCTGAAATTCCTCTCAGGGGGGTTACCTTATCTTCATAAAACGTATCAAAAAGAAAATAATGTCATCAGTAAAAATATTAGGCAAAAGAAAAACAATAGCGCTGGTAGCACACGATCATAAGAAAGCCGATCTGATGGAGTGGGCCATTCATAATAAAACCGCATTGGCAAAACATGAAATGGTCGCCACCGGAACCACAGGAAAGCTGTTAGAAGAAGGACTCGATAGACCGGTAAAGAAATTATTAAGCGGTCCTTTGGGTGGCGATCAACAAATTGGCGCCATGATTGCGAATGGTGAAATAGATATGGTATTCTTTTTCTGGGATCCTATGCAGGCACAGCCACACGATAGCGATGTAAAAGCGTTGCTGCGATTATGTGTAGCCTGGAACCTACCCATGGCATGTGACAGAGCAACAGCAGATTTTTTAATGACATCGCGATTTATGCACGAAGAATATGAAGCCACTGTGCCGGATTATACCAACTACCTGAACAGACAAATCAAAGAAAATGAATAGTGTGGTTCTGCGTCCCTGGCAAAAACAGGATGCACAGGAGCTGGCTTCTATTGCCAACAATAGAAATATCTGGAACAATGTTCGGGATGCATTGCCGAGTCCATATACTGTAATGGATGCCATGCAATGGATTGCGCATGTAAATGGACAGCGGCCTGTCTTAAATTTTGCAATCGTATATAACGGGAATATTGTGGGTAGTATTGGTTGTGTACCTAAAGAGGATGTATCCAGAAAAAGCGTGGAGATAGGCTATTTTGTAGGAGAGTCTTATTGGGGAAAAGGAATTGCTTCGCGCGCTGTGCAATTGCTAAATGATTTTATAACCACCCGCCTGGATGTGGTTAGAATAGACGCACATGTTTTTGCACAGAACAAAGCGTCGATGAAAGTGTTATTAAAAAACGGATTTTACCTGGAAGCCATCCACCGAAAAGCGGCATTCAAAAACAACCAGTTTTTGGATGATTATGTTTGGGCAAAATTATTATAGCGATTCGTCGTATTTTGGTTGGCGAAAAGGTATCCGAAAAATAATTCCAAAACCAACCCCATGAGAAAACTGCTTCTACTATCCTTTCTTGCCTTTGCTTTTTTTCAGTTACCCGCACAGGACACTTTATCCAAATCAGATATTCCGGTTGCGGCAAAGCTGCTTGACCTGCATTTTACACAGTCAGAAATAGACAGTATGTATGATGGCGTAAAAAGTAATTTATCTGGCTATCAGCTGATGCACAAACAAACACTGAGCAACGGGGTGCCGATGACCTTATGGCAAAGTCCGGTATTACCGGGCATGCATTTTTCTGAAAAACAGGAGAAGATCAAATGGAATATTCCTGCAAACGTAGAAGTACCTGCCAATAAAAATGAATTATCGTTTTATAGCATTTTACAGCTAGCGTCTTTACTGAAAAACAAAAAAATCAGTTCAGTAGAATTGACAAAATTTTTTATTGAGCGGTTAAAAAAATATGGCGATTCGTTACAGTGTGTTATTTCGATAACCGAAGAGATTGCTATGCAACAAGCGCAGGAGGCGGATGCAGAAATTGCGAAAGGAAAATATCGTGGATTGCTGCATGGCATCCCCTATGGATTAAAAGATCTGTTTTCTGTGAAAGGAACCAAAACCACCTGGGGAGCCGCGCCGTATAAAAACCAGGTGATTGATGAAGACGCGTTTGTATATAGCCAATTAAAAGAAGCGGGAGGTGTATTGATTGCCAAATTCACATTAGGCGCTTTGGCCATGGGCGATTATTGGTATGGCGGAAGAACCAGGAATCCGTGGAATATTAAAACCGGCTCATCAGGCTCTTCTGCGGGATCCACTTCCGCTACAGTTGCCGGACTCGTTCCGTTTGCTATAGGAACAGAAACCTGGGGTTCGATTGTTTCTCCCTCTTCTACTTGTGGCGCAACAGGATTGCGACCAACTTTTGGCAGTATCAGCAGATCGGGTGCCATGACACTTAGCTGGAGTCTTGATAAAGTAGGCCCTATTTGCAGAAGCGCTTCAGATGCGGCTATTGTATTCAATTATATTCATGGAACAGACGGGCTGGATATGAGCGCGGTGAATAAACCATTCAATTATAAACCACAAGCAGA
>CAIWKU010000236.1 GCA_903913355.1 uncultured Bacteroidota bacterium
CTCAAAAACTTATACATAATGCATTTTCTCAGGTTTACTTTCCTTTGGCTGGTCCTGCATGTTTTTATTACCAGCAGCGCAATCGGTCAAACTCCGGATATTATTTACTTCAATGGAAATATCCTGAAAGGGGATAAAGGATTCGGAAGAGTAAGGGCTATAGCCATTAAAGATGGGAAAATATTTGCCACAGGAAACGACAATGAGATATTATTGTTGAAAGGAAATAATACGAATATTATAAACCTGAAAAATAAAACAGTAGTTCCTGGATTCAATGATGCTCACCTGCATCCCTCCCCTATTTACCCATTTGAATCACTCCATACGGTTTTAGATATACAACCTGATTCGGTAAAAAATATAGAAGAACTTATCAGCTTATTGAAAAGAAAAGCCTCTATTACGCCCGCAGGTTATCCCATCCGTGGCCGTGGCTATCAGGACACTAAATTGGGTGGCCACCCTACTGCTGCTATGCTTGACCAGGCATCTACACTACATCCGATTATGCTAACCCATAGTAGTGGGCATATCAGTGTGGTGAATTCCTATTTATTAAAACTTGCTGGCATTACAAAAAATACACCAGATCCTCCTGGTGGAGCTTTTGATAGAAACAAGGACGGCTCTCCAAATGGCGTTTGCAAAGAATCTGCTTTTGGATATCTGCTATCGCATTTACCCGCTTCTTATTCTTTTCCCCCTCCTTCATTTGAAGAAGAAGCCGAAGGATATAGAAAATGTTTTGAACGTTTTATAGCGAATGGAATTACCAGTATTACGGAAGCTGGAGCTGACCCAAGAAAGATACCCATCTATGAATGGCTCCAAAAAAATGGTTTAGCACTCAGAATCAATTTGCTGATTTCAGAAAAATATTTAGATACCGTAATCAACGGTAAACTAAAATCTAAATACCAAAATGACTCTTTACGTATTAGTGGCATCAAAGTATTTCACGGGAATTCACTATCCGGAAGAACCTGCTGGCTAAATGAGCCTTATGATATGGTTAACCCTGCAACCGGAAAATATGATTATTATGGCATTCCTCCGGCACGTAACCAGGAGGCGCTAAATAAACTATTCCAGAAAATACAATCAAATAATTTGCAGATTGCTGTTCATTCCAATGGCGACAGAGAAATCGAAATGGTTATTCTTGCTATGGAATATGCAGGTCAAAATGCGAATAGAAGCAATACCCGGAACCGCATTGAACATTGTAGCATTACTACAGATAAAATCATGCAAAAATTATTAGCAGACAGTATTATTCCTGTTTTCCATTCCTATATATATGAACATGGAGATAAGCTGGTTTTTTATGGAAAGGATAGATTCAATCATATTCATCCCGACAGAACCGCCATTGATATGGGCATACAAGGGGCACAACACTCGGATTATCCTATCAGTGATGCAAGACCCCTATTGCGCATTGAAAGTATGGTTACCCGAACCAGCAAAGAAGGATTGGTAATTGGTGATCAACAAAAAGTGAGCCCAATGGAAGCAATTCGTTTATGGACCTATGGTGGAGCTTATGCAAGTTTCGAGGAAAAAGAAAAAAGGCAGTCTGGAACCCGGTAAATGGGCTGACCTGGTTATACTTGATAATGACCCTACTAAAACAGATGCTTTTTCAATAAAAAAAATTACCGTATTGGAAACTATGATCAGAGGTAAAGTTGTATTTACTTTCAGACAATAATTTTCTTCTTTTACAAAAACTGTATTTCATTTAAATATAATCCCGAGTATGGCAAATTGTAAAATCGCCGTTTTTGAAAATTCGGAATCTGGGGTAGAGATCCGGGAAACAGAAATTCCGGTTCTGAAAAAAGGGGAGATCCTCGTAAAAAATGAGTACACAACACTTTGCAGAAGCGATATTCTCACCTATACTGGAAAAAGGATAGAAAAAACACCCACAATTTTGGGTCATGAGATTACAGGATATATCAGCGCTTTCGGACCAGATACAGAAACCATTGATGCCAGAGGCAATATATTAGCGGTGGGAGATCCCATTACCTGGGCCATTTATGCCAGTGATCCTGCTTCTTATTTTTCTCAAATGGGTATTCCCCAGAAGGCAGCCGGCTTATTCAAATATGGGCATGAACAAATAACTCCAGAAAGTACCCTGCACGGTGGGTTGGGAGAATACACAATCCTTAGAAGGTATACACCTGTTATCCGCATATCCGATTCTCTTCCGAAACCCATTGCGGCATTGATTAATTGTTCGGTGGCTACTGTGGCCGGCTCTATTCGATTAGCCGGAGATCTAAAGGGGAAAAATGTATTGATTTCCGGAACCGGGATGTTGGGTGTAATTGCCTGCGCTATGGCAAAAGTTGCTGGCGCTTCTACCATATTTGCCGTGGATATTAATCCCGAAAGATTGGAAATAGCTTGCCGGTTTGGGGCAAACCAGGCTATGACATGTGAACCAGGGTTTAGGGATTTCGGGGAAAAATTTATTGAAAAAACAAAATCAAAAATACCTATTCAGGTAATGATTGATTTTAGTGGATCTCCGGAAACTATGGAAGCCACTTTAGAATACCTTCAAACAGGTGGAACAGCTGTGTGGATTGGGGCAACCTATCCGCAAAGGAGTGTTCCGGTAAATGCAGAAAAAATGGTAAGAAG
>CAIWKU010000237.1 GCA_903913355.1 uncultured Bacteroidota bacterium
GACTATAATGCGCGTTCTTAACTCCTTCATGTATGCCACCAATCATAAAAGTGAGTAATGAAAAGGTATCCACATTTTTCAAATAGCCTTGTTCTTTTCCTTTTTCAATCAATTTGAATATAGGGCTCGTGACTTCTTTTGTCAGTTTTTTAGTACAATCGTTGATAAATGGAGAATGATAACATTGATCCATGAATACCACTTCTTCAAAATTCTGTATCCGGAATTTCAGAATATTCATCCATACATTTTTAAAACCAATCTTAAAAGGGCTGGCCGGGTCATAATTGATGAAATAATTGTCGATAGAAGATTTACGGCATTCAGAAAAAAGCATATTCAAGAGCTCGTCTTTACTTTTAAAGTAAATGTAAACCGTACCGGTAGCCAAACCTGCTTCTTTGGCAATTTCACACATGGTAATTCCTGCAAGCCCTTTTTGTTTTACCAAGCCAAGGGTTGCATTGAAAATCTGGTCAATTTTTTTATCGTCACGAGGCTTCAATCCACAAACTTAAGTGAACATTCATTCATTTAAGAATTAAAGTAACCTTAAAAACCTACTATTTGACGAACGGTTGAAACCGGGGGGATATCAGGCCAGTGCCTCATAAAGTATTTCAACCGGGTGTTTGGCCAGTTTACCCGTACCATCTTTTATCTGGTGCCGGCAACTTGTGCCCGGGGCAGCCAGGATCGTTTCTTCCGACTGTTCCAGTATGGTAGGGAATAAAACCATATTTCCAATATCCATTGAAAGCTGGTAATGTTCTTTCTCAAAACCAAAAGAACCTGCCATGCCACAGCATCCGGAAGGAATGGTGTCTACTGTATAATTTTCAGGTATGGATAAAATTTGTACAGAAACTGCCGCAGAAGAAATGGCTTTTTGCTGACAATGTCCGTGCAACTTGATATGTTTCTTTTTTCGTGTAAATGAATTGCTGGAAATATTTCCTTTTTCGATTTCAGAGGCAATAAATTCATCGATCAGGAATACATTTTTAGAAAGTGCTTTGGCTGCTTCCCATTGATCATCTGCGGCAAGGTCAGGATATTCATCCCGAAAAGTCAGGATGGCAGAAGGTTCAATCCCAATCAAGGGATGTTCAGCAGAAATAATAGGACTAAGGGCTGCAATGTTTCGGTTGATAATTTGTTGGGCTTTTCGGATAAGGCCTTTTGATAACCAGGTTCTACCGCTTTCCTCATGCTGCGGTATCACCACTTCATATCCCAATGTTTCCAAAAGCAGGATGGCTTTCGTACCGATATGGGCATCATTAAAGTTGGTGAACTCATCACAAAACAGGTATACTTTCCTATTCCCCTTAGGCTTATTTTCGTTTTGATGTTCCGCGTACCATTTCAGCAGGGTTTTTGAGGAAAGTTTTGGCATTGAACGTTTCAAGGCAAAGCCAGAGAAGTATTTAATGATATTCCCGGTAAGATACCCAGACACTAAGAAATTGTATAGCGAAGGAAACAACATTCCGATTCTGGCAGCCTTAGAAAAATTAGCGATTAGTTTTGATCGGAATGGGACACCATTTGCATCATAATATTGTTGCAGGAATTCTGCTTTCAGTTTGGCCATATCTACATTAGAAGGGCATTCTGATTTACAGGCTTTGCAACTCAAGCAAAGATCCATTACCTCATAAATCTCCTTGTGATCAAATCGGTTGGCTTTTTCAGAATGTGTCAGAAATTCGCGAAGGATATTCGCCCTTGCCCGGGTAGAATCTTTTTCATTACGGGTAGCCATAAAGGAAGGACACATCGTACCTCCCGCCAAATGTGTTTTCCGGCAATCGCCCGATCCATTGCACTGCTCAGCGTGTTGCAGAATATTCTGTTTATGAAAACGGAATAGGGTATTGAATTCAGGGGTAAATTGTCCCGGCTCATACCGTAGCATCGTATTCATCGGGGGAGTATCCACGATTTTATTGGGATTAAAGATATTCTCCGGGTCCCAACATTGTTTGATATCCTTGAACAACTGATAATTTTTCTCTCCTACCATCTGCTGGATAAATTCACCACGTAATCTTCCATCACCGTGTTCACCACTTAAAGAACCTCTGTACTTTTTCACCAAAGTAGCTACTTCCTGCGCTATTGTTCTGAACAATGCATTCCCTTCTTTTGTTTTGAGATTAATGATGGGCCGCAAATGCAATTCTCCAGATCCCGCATGGGCATAGTGAACTGCGTGAAGATTGTGCCTGGTAAGTATTTGATTAAACTCCCTTATATAAGCAGGCAGATCACGAACGGACACTGCGGTATCTTCTATTACAGGCACTGCTTTTTCATCGCCAGGCAGATTACTTAACAGACCCAGACCTGCTTTTCTGAGTGTCCATATTTTTTTTGTGTCATTCCCAAATAAAACCGGGAAATGATACCCCAGTCCGGCTTCCCTCATTTCTGCTTCTACTTCAGAAGTAATTCTGAGAACTTCCTCCCTCGTATTTTTTGCAAATTCAATTACCAGAATTGCTCCCGGATCTCCTTTTACAAAAAATCGGTTTTTACTTTGTTCGATATTATCCTTGGTACATTCTAAAATATAATGATCAATCAATTCACTGGCACTGGGCAGATATTTTACGGCAATCAGGTTGGCTCGTAAAGCTTCATCTACCGAATGAAAATGAACACATAAGAGCCCTAATTCTTTGGGAGGCAATGGAACCAGGTATAATTTGATTTCGGTGATAAATGCAAGTGTACCCTCAGATCCTGCTATGAGTGAACAAAAATTAAAATCATCACCTCCTGCAGTAAATGGGGCTGTATCTACCAATAAATCGATGGCATATCCCGTATTTCTTCTCTCAACAGATTTTCTTGGAAACTGACGGCGTATCTCGACCTGGTTATCATAATTGCTCAATAGTTTCCGGATATTCCTGTACACTTCTCCTTCTAAGGAATCCAACTCACATTTTTCATGAAATCCATCTATACTCAATTCCTTAAAAACCACTTCTGATCCATCACTTAAAAAAGCGGTTACTTCAAGTAAATGCTCACGCGTGCTTCTGTAGATCATTGAATTGGATCCGCAGGAATTATTCCCTACCATCCCTCCTATCATTGCTCTGTTGGCTGTGGAGGTTTCGGGGCCGAATAACAATCCATGAGGCTCCAGAAAGCGATTCAATTCATCCCTGATCACTCCCGGCTGAACCCGAATGTTTTTTTCATCTTTATGGAAGCTGATAATTTTATTAAAATTCTTTGAAACATCTACTATGATCCCGTTGCCTACTACCTGTCCTGCAAGAGATGTTCCTGCTGTACGGGGAATCAATGAAGTTTTGTTTCTTTTGGCAAAATGAATCAGGGTAAGAATATCTTTTTTTGAGGCCGGTATAGCAACGGCTAGTGGAAGTTCACGATAAGCCGAAGCATCAGTTGCGTATAAACTACGCATGGTAGTATCAAAAAATAAATCCCCTTCTAAATGTTCAGAGAGTCGCTTTAGCTTGGCCTTCATTCCGTATCATTATCTGTTTTGCTGAGATGGATACAAAATTACGCTAATTAAAGGATTGTATTTTACAAATCCAAGACCCACCCGGCATTTTCTGATTACCGGAATGCCTTCACCATCAAAACGATCCCAAATAAAAATAAATACAAAATGATCGCTATCAATATACAAATACCGATAAACTGAAAATACTTTTTAAGATTTTTAAAAGATTGGTTCAGTAAATACTGATCATTTAAATACACAGCTTCCCACAGGTTATTGGAAAACCTGAATAAAAATAAAGCCGGGAAAAATTGTATGACCGAAAAAAATATATACATAATCCCTGTTATACCGCCCAAGCCGGGTCTACGATATAGATAAGTTTTGTTAGAAAACCCTTGACTCTGCATACTCGCAGAAAAATCAGATCGTGTGGCCATAAAAATTCCGGCTAAAACACATATACCACAAAATACAAATCCTGCTATAGCCAAAAACTTCGCCCATCTTGAAGCTATCGCAATATGCTCCATAACGTTGTTGTCCAATACAAGTGACTGGGGTTCTAACTCAGTATTTTCTTCCATTCCAGGTAATGATTAAATTATTAATTCTAAAAAAACAAGTGATGGCTAAAACTGTCATACTAATCCGTAAAAGCATCCGCGTCCCTATAAGCTTTTATC
>CAIWKU010000238.1 GCA_903913355.1 uncultured Bacteroidota bacterium
ATTTCGCGCCAAATCTGGTTTGGTCATCGTATCCCTGCATGGTTCAAGGGTTCTGAGACCAAAGTACAAATCGACTCTCCTGGCGAAGGGTGGGAGCAGGATTCTGACGTGCTCGACACGTGGTTCTCTTCGGGACTTTGGACACTGCCGATTTGCGCAACTACCACCCGACCGCCGTACTCGAAACAGGCTACTGTTTGGGGCGATGCATCCCAGTATCCAGGGTATTGCAATAATTTATCAGGATAATATGGCGGATCATACATCATAGTAGTACTATCAGCTGGGTTAATTACAGATTGGTAACCATTTTCCACACTCGCAGAGGTATTGAAATCGCCCATATTGATTAGATTAGGGAACCCCAAAAATTTATACCTTAATGTTGTCATTTCAAGTGTTACTTGTTGGTCGCGAATAGTGCTGGGAGAGCCGGATTGTGTATGATTTACCAATACATATAAGAAAGTGGTATCATGCGTTATTGCCAGATTGGTATCATTATAATAAAGTTGATACATATTAAAATCTGTAACATTACTAACTATTGTTTCTGTTTTTAAGTAGGTAAACTTCCTTTTATTATAGAAAAGAAGTTGCATATTTTTTGCACCTGTTTTATTGGAGGGCGTTGCATAGGCATATTGATCAGGTAAAGATGTGTTCAATACATTATTTACAATTTCATCGGCCAGGTTACCATTACTGCCCGGGGTAGCTAAAAATGTATACACTTTTTCGCAACTTAACAGATCAGGTTTTGCAAAACCAATAATCGTTCTAAAATAGTTATCCAGGGAAGAAGGGGTACCCTGACAATAATCTCCATAATATAAAACGTTATAGGCCATAACCGTTATTGTATCCGATTTAATAATCGTATTTGGCTTGGCACTGGTATCTATAAAATTTGACACAATTGAGCTGCTGCTTTGGGTTCCTTTTGAGCAGGAAAAGTTGAAACATAATAAAAGTAAAAAAAAGATGATTTTAAATGAACTCAAACTCATTTGAGGGCTGGTTCTCTAGTGCGTTATAAAATATCGATTAATATATAGGCCTTGTTGAAAATTTATCAGATGCAATTTCCTATCCTTAATAGAATAATATAGACATGAGTAAAAATATCAGAACATATTATCGATTAGGGCAACAAAATATAAAAGAAAGAAAAATAAACTATCAAATTGTTAAATAATAAAGAAATAACCATTTAATAATAGACAACATAATTATATCGCATATATTATCAGGCTTGGCACTAGAAAATTTTATGAATCGAATAAAAGATAATTATTAAAAACTACTCCCTAATCTTGGGATACTCAACAATATATTATTCAATTCGAATTGTAGCATCAATCTTTAGCCAGATAAATGCCCCAGCCAGCACAATAATCCCTATCAATAATAAAGGCAAATAATATCCAAAAGAAGATGCCAGGTACCCAAACAATACTGTGCTCAGGTAAGCCCCGGTTAATCCTGCTGTGTTCATGGAACCGGAAACCGTTCCACTTTTTGTGCCACCTAAATCCATAGCCACCGCCCATGCCACAGGGGCTGTTACATCCATACAAGCCATTCCAGCACCCAGGGCTATTATGGCTATTGTATTATCCGAGACCAGAGAAGCACCGATAATGCATAATCCCGAGATAAATAACCCGGTCATCGGAACCAATCTTCTACCCCATTTTTTCCCATAACGCAAACAGGCTTTATCACTTAGCCAACCACCCGTAAAACAACCCACAGCAGCTAAAAGATATGGGAGTGATGAAGCCCATAATAACTGGCTCTTCGGTATCAGTCTTCCTTTCTCTAGATACGTATGAAACCAGCTTTGAAAAAAATACGCGCCGATGGCATAACAGAAATACATGCCCATCAAAAACCAGATATTTTTTGAACGCAATACCTGTTTAAAGGAAGGGTTTATCTCCGTATTCGTTTTAGTATGTTCCTGATTTGTTTCAATATAATTCAGTTCTTCAGCTGTAATGGTTTTGCTATCAGCCGGTTTTTCGGTATGCCAGAAAATCCAGAAAATAGCCCATGCAATACCCAATGCCCCTAACAGGTAAAAAGAGGTTTGCCAATGATAATTTTGTTGAATGGGTAATACCAGAAAAGGAGTTAGCGCCGCCCCAAGTCGTGAAGCTCCCCATATTACCGCCTGCGCCCTGGCTCTTTCAATAGCAGGAAACCATTTACGTAAAACAATAGATGTATTTGGATAAGCTCCCGCTTCTCCCATACCAAATAAAATTCTGATAACGAGTAGCATTACGAATCCTGTTGCCAGCCCAGTTAATACCGTGAACAAAGACCACCAGAGTACTACCCTAGTTAATACTTTCTTGCCACCAATCCGATCACCTAACCAGCCAGTAGGTATTTCAAATACACCATACGTAAAAGTAAACATACCCAGTATCCATCCCCATTGCACGGCATTTATATGAAGATCATCCATGATGGCACCACCCGCAGAGGATAAAGCAATCCTGTCGAGAAAAGTGATCATCGATAAAATAGAGAGCACACATAAAACCTGGTATCGTTTTGGCATAATTAACTCTAAAATAACCAAACGACTCGAAACTTGCTTTGCATTACCTTCTTTGTTCCGTTTCTCTTGAGAATTTTTTATCTAGATAAGAATATCCTCTTTACAATTTAATCAGCTTCCTCCTTCTCCTGATTATAATGAAACAGCAACGCTCCTGATGGACATTTATCCACCTGTTCCTTTATTCGTTCTGCCGATGCACCATCTATATTGATCCATTTTTTCTGTCGGGGATCAAATACCTGTAATAACTGCGTCCAGCAGCGTGTACTGTGTTGACAGAGTTCGGGCTTCCAGTCAACCGTGATGTTTTCATTACTGTAATGAATGGTTTTGGCTTCTGGGTTGTCTTTCCAAACAAAGGTTCTCACTTTTATATTGCCCTCTAGAATTTTAGATACGGGGCACTGACTGGCGATTTCATGTAGTTTTACTTTCTGCTCATCTGTTATGTTACTTAGAAACTGCAGATCACGGTCTATGATAGTGATCGTTTCACCGTCTTTGATTTCCTGGTAAAGATTCGTATTAACCGCAATTCTGTCGATATCCCATCCTTTTCGATCAATATACATTCGCAGGGTAATCAGCGTACAGGAAGTAAGTGAGGACAACAATAAAGTGAAGGGGTCAGGGCCTTCATCTTTTCCTCCATTCGTTTCCGGCTCGTCGGCTATAAAACTGCCATTTCGCCATTCTATCCGGCATTGGTATTTAGTATTGGCTATTGAGCCATGAATCGGGTTTTCAAATTTGTATTTCATATACTTAGGATTCAGGTTGAAATTAGTAAAAAAGCTTCTTTCATAAAACCTAACAACAATTCAAAATATTTAAATAAATTCATACCCCTAATCAAACCCCCTTCTAACCATTTGCTATGAAAAAAAAATCAGCTCCTGTTTCTGAACCTTCACGCCGTTCATTTATCCGCAATGCTGCTTTGGCAGCAGCCGGGTTTTACATTGTGCCACGCCATGTATTAGGTCGTGGATTTACTGCCCCAAGTGATAAACTCACAGTTGCCGGTGTAGGTGCCGGAGGTAAAGGAGAAAGCGATCTCTGGAATTTTTTCCAGAGCGGCAAAGCCGATATTGCTTTTCTCTGTGATGTAGATAGCCGCCAGAGTGCCAAAAGTCGTGAACGCTACCCTAAAGCAAAAGTATATACCGACTATCGCGAAATGCTGGATAAAGAACACAAACATTTCGATGCCTGTTCCGTGTCTACACCCGATCATATGCATGCTGTTATAGGTATGGCCGCTATGCAATTGAATAAGCATGTATATATTCAAAAACCGTTGACACATGATATTTATGAAGCCCGTATGCTTACCAAAGCAGCACACGATTATAAAGTAGTCACCCAAATGGGTAACCAGGGCGCTTCGGGAGACGGGGTACGTCAGTTACAGGATTGGTATAATGCCGGTATCATAGGCGATGTGCATACTATCTATTGTTATACCGATCGTCCTGTTTGGCCACAAGGCATTCCCTGGAGCACCAATAAACCACCCGTTCCTGCCGAACTTGATTGGAATTTATGGTTGGGTACCGCTCCTTATCGGGACTATGTTGAAAAACTAATTCCGTTTAACTGGCGTGGCTGGTGGGATTATGGTACCGGTGCTTTGGGTGATATGGCTTGTCATATTATGGCTCCTGCATTTGCCGTATTAGGATTGGGTTACCCTGTTTCTGCGGAGTGCAGTGTAGCTACACCGTATGTTGAAAACTGGACACGTGGTGTATATCCCGATTCAGGACCGATTTCTTCCTCTATCACCCTTACTTTTAAAGGTACCAATGGAAAGCCCGATGTTAAGGTGCATTGGATGGATGGGGGTATTCAACCCGATCGTCCTGAAGAACTGGGACCTAACGAAATTATGGGCGATGGCGGTAATGGCACTATCTTTTTGGGTACGAAAGGAAAAATGATCTGTGGTACCTATGGTATGTTGCCCAATCTATTACCTACCTCCCGAAGCAAAGAAACCATTGTACCACAATCCGTAGCACGCGTGCCTAAAGGGGATAATGGCCACTATGCAGCCTGGGTAGAAGCCGCTATTGCCGGATATGGAAGCGACAAAGCCAATAACCTAAGCTCAAGATTTGATATCGCCGGTCCTTTAACTGAAAGTGTATTAATGGGTAACCTGGCTATTCGCAGTTATAATATTACCAAGAAGAATGATAAAGGACAAAACACTTATCCCGGCCGTAATATCAAACTCTTATGGGATGGCCCCAATATGAAGATCACGAATTTTGATGACGCAAATCAATTTGTGAAACGTACCTATAGAGAAGGTTGGAGTTTGGGCGTATAGAATTGAGAAGATTGAATGGTTCTCTTATTTCCAATAAAAAAGCGGCTCAGGATAATGCTGAGTCGCTTTTTTATTTTGGCTAAATTTTCTAATAAGAAAATGAACCCATATACTTTGCATCCGCTTCAGCGCTTTCTAATGGATTGGTTCCCGTAAATGCTTCCTGCTCTACGATATAATATTTTAATCCATCTGCTGTTCCTGCTTTCAGAATAGAAGCGAAATCAATCGTGCCTTTTCCTATCTGAACAGATTCATGTCCTGTGGCCGTTTTAGCCAGGTCTTTCACGTGACAAAGCTTAAACCTTCCAGGATGTTTCTTAAACCAGGCTTTTGGATCTTCGCCCGCAGCAATTACCCAATAAATATCCATTTCAAAATCAACCAGATTCTTATCCGTGCCATTCATCATCACTTCCTGTGGAACCTGTCCATCGATGGGTTTGAAAGAATAATCATGGTTATGGTAAGCAAATCGTATTCCGTTCTTCCGGCATATTTCACCAGATGCATTAAACTCGTCTGCAAACTTTTTAAAATCATCAATTGATTTCTGCGGACCCTTATAAGGACAAATCAAATATTTCATCCCAATCTCTGCCGCTTCAGCTGCTTTCCTTTCAAAGTCAACCGTATTATTACAATGCGATGAAATAATCTTAGTGCCCAGATCATCAAGGTATTTTTTAAACTCGGTATTTTTTAATCCCCAGAACATACCATTCTTTCCTTCAAAACTTTCAATCTGTTTATAGCCAAACGAAGCCACTTTTTTCAATACTTCTTTCGGATTTGCTGTCAAATCCTCCTTCACGGTCCATAGTTGCAAACCATACGCAGGCAGTTTCTTGAAATTTAAAAACTCTTCAACAAGTGAAGACTTGCCTGCAAATGGAATCGTTAACCCTAAAGCTGCATAAGCCCCGCCACGTAAAAATGCTCTTCTGTTCGTTGACATATCTGTTCTTTTATGACTTGATTAATCAAAGTGTATTCTTGTTCTGTTCCTATTAATAATTATTACTTACCTAAGTAGCCCATGCTTTATCTCCCTTCTTATACGGAATACATCCTTCATACTTACCTGGAACAGCCACATAACGTAATGCTTTGGTAGCACCAATTTCTGAAGTGAAATAGCCCCAAAGGGTCAACTCTTTCATCATACGGAAATAGTGATTGGGATCTTCCTTCTTTTTCGATTTCTGGTATTCTTTGGCTTCTTTATCCAGGTCAACCAATAAATCATGCCGCTGTTCAGGTGTACTATCCATAAAGGATTTACCGGATTTCTTTTTGCTGGCCTCATCCAGTTTGCTCATGCCATCCATAAAAATGGTCTGGTCTTTTGCTTCATAACAGTCTTTTACAATAGCTGTCATAAACTCACCTACTTTGGCTTCTTTGGCGCCTGGCGTAGAAGTAGTCGGTAATATGGTTTCTGCTATTTCATTTAAATAGGAAACATCGCTTGGAGAAAAACTTATTTCTCCCGCAGCTTTGTTCTTACAACCCGATAAAAAAGCTTCGGCCCCGATTATGGTTCCGCCCAGCAGTAAAGCAACACTGGATATGGCTTCTCTTCTATTCATATTTTCAGTTTATGATTTGTGATAGATATTGATTCCTGTAAAAGACTTTTTGCTTTTTGAATTTTGAGTTTTGAATTATTTACAGATTCTGTTTCTTCAATTCAGAAACCGCATAATCTGCCGCTCTTGCCGTAAACGCCATATAACTTAAAGATGGGTTTACACAGGCTGCAGAAGTCATGAATGATCCATCGGTTACAAATACATTCGGCGCATCCCAGATCTGATTGTATTTATTGACAACCGAAGTTTTTGGATCCGCTCCCATACGTGCAGTTCCCATTTCATGAATACCGCGTCCCTGTATTCCATTATCATCATGTCCTTTTACATCTTTTACCCCTACTGCTTCCAGCATTTCAATAGCATCTGCCTGCATATCTTTCCGCATTTTCAGCTCGTTTTCTTTCAATACAGCATCAAAAGACAGAATATTCAATCCCCATTTATCTTTCCTGGTTTTATCCAGCGTTATTTTATTGGAATGATCGGGCAGTATTTCACCAAAACCACCAATATTCATCGTCCATGAACCCGGTTCTGTCAATGCATCTTTATATGCACCACCAATAGCCAGTTCAGGAACTTCATGATTATATCCCTGTCTACCTGCGCCACCCTGGTATCCAAAGCCACGTAAATAATCACGCTTATCACCAAACAGGTTTCGATAACGGGGTATATAAATACCATTGGCACGGCGTCCGAAATAATATTTGTCTTCATACCCTTCTACTCTTCCATTAGCACCTACCCCCAGGTGATGATCCATTACATTATGACCCAGTTCACCACTGCTGCTACCCAATCCATCAGGCCATACATCAGTGGCTGAATTCATTAGAATCCAGGCAGAGTTAAAAGTTGATGCGTTTAAGAATATAATCTTCGCGTTGAATGTATAGGTCTTGTTGTTTTCAGCATCCAATACTTCTACCCCTGTTGCTCTTTTTTTGTCTTTATCGTAGAGGATTTTAGTAACGATCGACCAGGGGCGAAGCGTTAATTTCCCTGTTTTCATGGCAGCGGGTAAAGTAGAGGACTGTGTACTAAAATAAGCACCAAACGGACAGCCCAGCCAGCATTTATTTCTAAACTGACAATTGGTTCTACCTTCCAGCGGTTGGGTGATATTCGCTGTACGGCCAATGATCATATCCCTTGCGCCTTTATAATAAGCTTTTAAGCGAGTTGCCGCATCTTTTTCAACACAAGTCATATCCATTGCCGGCATAAACTGTCCGTCAGGTAATTGTTTTAGGCCGTCCCGGTTTCCGCTGATACCCGCAAATTTTTCTACATAATCGTACCAGGGTTCAATGTCTTTATATCTAACCGGCCAATCAATCGCAATCCCGTCTTTGGCATTGGCTTCAAAATCAAAATCGCTCCAACGGTAACTTTGTCTGCCCCACATCAGGGATCTGCCACCAACATGATATCCTCGGAACCAATCATATCGATGTACTTCTGTGTAAGGGCTTTCCCGGTCATCCACCCAATAATCCAAATTGGTTTCATTAAGCGGATAGTCTCTTGTCAAAACGGGATAATCCTTAATCATCTGCTGCGTTTTTCTTCCGCGATGCGGATAATCCCAGGCTTCTTTATTGGCATTCACATAATCTTTCACATGCTCAATATTGCGGCCTCTTTCCAGCATCAATACTTTGAGCCCTTTCTCGGTCAGTTCTTTAGCTGCCCAGCCACCACTGATTCCCGAGCCAATAACAATTGCGTCATACGTTTGATCAGACATGTTTCGATGTATTTATTGGTTTATTTTTTACAAAATAGTCAGTGGTAAAAAGTCATTAGTCATTGGATCGTTCTAAAAATACCTACCCACCATCATCGATCAATGACCCAATGACCTGTCTATACATCACATATCAATACAGCTTTTTTCAATGACCCCAGTTTATCGGCAGCTGCAGGTATAAATTCCTGTGCGGTATAGCCTTTAAAACCTGTTGCCACAATGGCTTTCATGATTGCGGGATAGTATAGTTCCTGTGTTTCGTCAATTTCATGTCTGCCTGGAACCCCGGCCGTATGAAAATGGCCAAGGTATTGATGGTAATCCCGGATGGTTCTGATTACATCTCCTTCATCTATCTGCATATGATAGATATCGTACAAAAGTTTAAAATTGTCTGAGCCAATGCGCTTACAAAGCTCCACACCCCAAGGTGTTCTGTCGCACATATTATCCTTATGATCAATCTTACTGTTAAGCAGTTCCATTTGAATGGTAACACCATTCTTTTCTGCTAGTCCAATAATCTGTTTTAATCCTTCTGTACAATTCTTAAGTCCCGTTTCATCATCCATGCCATTACGACTACCACTAAAACAGATCAGGTTAGTATAGCCCGCTTTGGCAACCAGTTCAATATGCTCAGTATAATTTTTGATAAGGGTAGGGTGGTATTGTTTATCGTTCCATCCCTTGGTTAAACTAATTTCGGCACCATTACACATGGTTGAGATCAGGCTATATTTTTTTAGTGTGGGCCAGTCTTTTGGGCCAACCAGGTCAATCCCAACAAGCCCAATATTATTGGCCGTGGTGCAAAGTTGTTCTAAAGGAACATCACTAAAACACCAGCGACAAACCGAATGATGAATATTGCCTTTCAGCATTTCTGTTTTTTTATGAGGGGATGCAAAGGAGGGTAATACGCTGCTACCCGCTGCCAAGGCAGCAGATCCGGCAAGGATGTTTTTGATGACAGTTCTTCTATTGGATTTTTCTTCCATATGCAATTAAGACATTAAATATAATGGTTCTTTCCTATGCTGCCGATGCCGTTGGTGTAATTGTATTTTTTTTACCACGCATATAAAAAAGTAGTATAAAAAAAGCTACAATCAATACCAATGGAATTATTAATGTTGTATTCAATATTTCCGGGCCGGCTGCTTTCTTGGCTTCATTCAGCACATTGGCTAATTCAGATCCGGCAGGGGCGTCATTATACAGTTTCATATCCGCACCGGCAGGTAGTTTCCCAGCAATCAGGTCGTTATAATGTCCACCCATAAAAATAGTATATACCGATACAGCAAACATACCCGCTCCGCCCATCAGGTTCATGCCTACGGCCCCGGTTTTGGGCAGGTTTTCCGATACAAAACCAAGCATGGTAGGCCAGAAATAACATACACCCATACCAAAAACAATCGCCCCAACAAAAAGCATATTGCCAGAACTGTGTCCGAGTAAATACAATCCAACTGCTGCCAATATTGAAGAAATCAATAATACACCCGTTGGTGAAAATTTATGTACGACGGGTCCCGCAAATCCCCGTCCAACTACCATTACACCTGTTTCCAGTGTTAAGAGGAGGATGGCATTATCAGAAACATTTTTCAGTAATACATCTATCCACTGTCCGGTAAATAATTCAGTAATCGCCGTACCAAACATTAATATAATCATGACAATAAACAATGGACTGGCAACGGCTTTATACATGTCAGCAGTAGAAACCCCACTGGCTACTCTTTCCGTAACAGGGAAACTTAGTTTGCTGAACAAGAAACCATAGATCAGCGTTGGGATAATCATTAACCCAACCTGTACCTGCCAGCCAATACCTACTTTATCAAGGAAATAAACCAGCAATGTGCCAATCACAATACCACCGGGGAACCAGAGATGGAAATGATTGAGCTTGGTAGTTTTGTTATCTGAATAAATGGTTGCCACCAGCGGATTACAGGCTGCTTCCACCGTACCATTGGCAATGCCTATACATAGTGTAGAAATAAACAGGCTCCAGTAACCACCGGCAAAGATGGTTAGCAGAATACCTGCCAGGTGAAATACAAACGCTACAATCAATAAGCGCTTCATACCAATAATGTCTACTACAAATCCGCCAATGACTACGGCAAGCGGGAAACCCCAAAAAGCGGTAGCGGCAATGGTTCCCAACTGACCCGCATTCAGTTCAAACTGAACACCTAGTCGGCCCAAGATACCTGCGCGGATACCAAAAGAAAGAGAAGTTACGAGTAATGCTAAGCAGCTGGCCAGAAATAACTGGCTACGTTGAGGGGTAGTTGGCATGTCGTTAGAATTAAATAGAAAACAATCTGTGGTTAAATGTAATTTTTTATTTTTAAATCAGAATGTAAAAAATAGGCTGCAATCATTTTTTTTAATCAGTTTTACAAATAGGTATCATTTCGGGTATCTTACAAAACTTCTATCAACGTTATAAAAAGTATCATCATGAATCGAAAACTCAGAATGGGTATGGTGGGCGGGGGCAAAGATGCCTTTATTGGTGCCGTACATCGGATTGCTGCCAATATGGACGGACTTATAGAACTGGCCTGTGGTGCCCTAAGTATTAATCCGGAGATTGCTAAAGAATCGGGCGAAATGCTTTTTCTGCCTGCTTCCCGAACCTATCTTACCTATGAAGAAATGATTGAAAAGGAGGCGAAACTGCCAGCGGATGTTCGGATGGATTTTCTAACCATTGTTACACCCAATTTTGCCCATTTTGCTCCGGCAATGATGGCATTGGAAAATGGTTTTCATGTGGTGATAGAAAAGCCCATGACTTTTACACTTGAAGAGGCTAAACTATTAAAAAAGAAAGCAGAAGAAACCGGCCTAATTCTTTGCCTCACACATACCTATTCTGGCTATCCCATGGTAAAACAAGCCAAAGCCATGGTAGCTGATGGCGTGTTTGGTAAGATCAGAAAAGTTTGGGTGGAATATCCACAAGGTTGGTTAAGTCAACTGAGTGAAAGGGAAGGAAACAAACAAGCTGCCTGGAGAACCGATCCTAAAAGATCCGGTAAAAGCGGTTGTATGGGTGATATTGGTACCCATGCTGCCCATCTTGCTGAATATATCAGCGGTGCCCGTATCACACAACTTTGTGCCGATCTGAATATTATGGTAGAAGGGCGCTCATTGGATGATGATGGGAATGTGCTATTAAAATTTGATAACGGTGCTGCCGGTGTTCTCATGGCATCGCAGGTGGCTGCCGGCGAGGAGAACGCATTAAAAATCCGTGTGTATGGTGAAAAAGGCGGACTGGAATGGGCACAACAGGAGCCGAATACTTTATTGGTTAAATGGTTAGATAAACCCACACAGATACTACGTGCCGGTGCAAATTACGGGGATCGTTTATCCAGCTTTGCCACCCATAATTGTCGCACACCTGGTGGCCACCCTGAGGGCTACCTGGAAGCATTCGGAAATATCTACCGCAATTTTGCTTTAACACTCAGCGCTCGCATTGATGGAAAAACTCCATCCAAAGAAGCACTTGATTTTCCATCATTTGACGACGGTGTAAGAGGTATGGCTTTTATCGATAATGTTGTGAATTCAGCAGCGTCAAGTCAAAAATGGACGGAATTCATCGTTTAAAAAATACCCATACCATTTGGAATTTCGAATGACGAATTTTGAATGACCAATGACTTGTTAAGGGTTTCGGGTTACAATATTTAAAAAAATCTATTATTATGACAACAATAAAAGGTCCGGGTATTTTTCTGGCCCAGTTTATGGGAGATACCGCTCCGTTTAATTCGCTGGCCTCTATTTGTAAATGGGCCGCCTCTTTGGGTTTTACCGGGGTGCAGATTCCGACCTGGGATAGCAGGTGTATCGATCTGCAGAAAGCAGCGGAAAGCAAAACTTATGCTGATGAAATAAAAGGAATCGTTCAGTCAGCAGGTATGGAGATCACTGAATTATCCACCCATTTACAGGGACAGCTCGTAGCTGTAAATCCTGCGTATGATGTTTTATTTGATGGTTTTGCTCCAGAAAATCTGCGCAATAATCCCAAAGCAAGAACAGAATGGGCGGTGCAGCAATTAAAATATGCGGCATTGGCTTCCAAAAACCTGGGACTGAATGCGCACGCTACTTTCAGCGGTGCTTTGTTATGGCATACGGTTTATCCCTGGCCTCAAAGGCCGGCTGGTTTGGTAGAAACCGGATTTACAGAATTGGGGAAACGCTGGATGCCCATATTAAACGTATTTGATGAAGTAGGCGTAGATCTTTGTTATGAAATACATCCGGGAGAAGACCTGCATGATGGAGTTACTTATGAAATGTTCCTGGAAAAAGTAAACAACCATAAACGAGCCTGTTTGTTATATGATCCATCGCATTTTGTTTTACAATGTTTAGATTATCTTTCATACATAGATCATTATCATGAGCGGATCAAAATGTTCCATGTAAAAGATGCAGAGTTTAACCCAACAGGCAAACAAGGGGTATATGGGGGCTATCAAAACTGGGTAGACAGGGCAGGACGATTCCGTTCACTGGGTGACGGGCAGGTAGATTTTAAATCCATTTTTAGTAAGCTGGCTGCTTATGATTATAAAGGCTGGGCTGTAATGGAATGGGAATGTGCTATTAAACACCCGGAAACTGGGGCAGCAGAAGGCGCTCCATTTATTAAACAACATATTATTAAAGTAACCGAAAAAGCATTTGATGATTTTGCGGGTACCGGTTCAGATGAAAATTTTAATCGGGCAATTTTAGGAATTCAGTGATACCTTTAATCTCTAACTAATAAAACTAAAATCGTTTTGAAAAAGTATTCTATTATTATCGCCTTACTGGCTATTATGACTGCCTGTGGCAACAACAATGACAAAGCAGCCGCTCCAGCCCCTGCAACAGTAGGAACCGATTTAAGCGCTAATCCCGATTACCAGAAAGGGTTGGAATTGATTGCGAAATCCGATTGCCTTACCTGCCATAAAGTAAATGAGAAACTGATTGGGCCAGCCTATAAAGATGTGGCTAAAAAATACGAAGCAACGGATGAGAACATTGCTTTACTCGCTTCAAAAGTAATCAAGGGCGGTTCCGGTGTTTGGAGTGCCGTACCTATGACTCCCCATGCTACATTGAGTGAAGCAGATGCGAAGCAAATGGTTAAATATGTTTTATTACTCAGAAATAAATAAACAACTATGCAATCATTTATCGCAGGATCCATCCTGGCTACCGTGTTGCTTGCCTCAACACCTACCAAACATGCTGTCAATACACCCGCACCGTCTATTGTGAAAGCCAAAAAATGGATTTCTCTATTCGACGGAAAAACACTCAAAGGTTGGCACACTTACGGTAACAGACCCGTAACCCCAAATGTAAAAGTGGAAGACGGTGCTATTTTCCTGAATGGTTCAAATCATGAGGGCATGTTAAAGGGCCGCTCCAATGACCTGATCAGCGATAATGAGTATGAAAATTTTCATTTTAAGATTGATTGGAAAATCTCTCCCAAAGGAAACAGCGGCATTCTTTTCTGGGTACAGGAGGATAGTGTTAAGTATAAAGAAACCTATTATACAGGTCCTGAAATGCAGGTACTGGATAATGATGGCCATAGCGATGGAAAGATTATTAAACACCGTGCCGGCAACTTATATGATCTGATTGCTGGAACCGAAGGGGTTGTAAAACCTGTTGGCGAATGGAACACCGCAGAAATTATTAGTAACAAAGGAAAGCTGGACCTGATATTAAATGGCGTTACGGTTGTTTCAACAAATTATGGTGATGACAACTGGAAACAAATGATTGCCGGAAGTAAATTCAAAAAAATGGAAGATTTTGGTACTGTATTCAAAGGACATTTTGCTCTACAGAATCATGGGAATGATGTTTGGTTTAAAAATATTATGATCCAGAAATTATAGTTGTTTATGTAAAAGAATAACCACAGGTTCTCTGGTAATCTTAGAGAATCTGTGGTTTTTTTGTGGCCATGATTTTCACCGAAGAGAAAATGCTTCAAATTTGCTGAACTTCCTCACCAAAAAAATTTCTCTCCCGGTAAGCTTACGTATTTTTATCCTATGATCGAATTCGATGATGAGTATTTCATGCAACAAGCGCTCAAAGAAGCGGTGATTGCTTTTGAGAAAGATGAAGTTCCTGTGGGTGCCGTAATCGTAATCAATAATCGTATCATCGCCCGTGGCCATAACCAGGTTGAATTATTAAATGATTCTACCGCACATGCCGAAATTCTTGCCCTAACCTCTGCCTACAGCTCCCTGGGAACCAAATATTTACCCGAAGCCACCCTGTATGTAACGGTAGAACCCTGTCTTATGTGCTGCGGTGCCTTATATTGGGGCAAACTAAACCGAATTGTATATGGTGCTTCTGATGAAAAGAACGGTTTCAAACATATCACCGGCGAAAACTGGCCTTTTCACCCCAAAACAGAACTGGTAAAAGGTGTTTTACAGGATGAATGTGCCCAATTGATGCGGTCTTTCTTTAAAGGGAAGAGGAAATAGAGGAGGATTATGTTTAATTGTTTTATTGCTGAAGGGTTAAATAGTTTGTTTGTGAATCAGAGGGCATGTTATTTAGCAAGTTGCTATTAATCGAAGAAAAACAAAATAGCCATTCAGCAATAAAACAATACAGTCCCCCCTCCTTACGATTTCAGAAACAAATTTCATATCCCCCTCTTTATACCCCCAACAGCAGTAAATTTGTACAAAACAATTCACCTTAAACCATACAATTATGTCATTTACTTTAGCACCTCTTCCTTATGCTTACGAAGCACTAGAGCCGCATATCGACACAACTACTATGCACATACACCACGATAAACATCACCAGGCGTATGTTGACAACCTGAATAAAGCAGTTGCCGGAACACCTAATGAAGGAAAATCTTTGGAGCAACTGGTTGCTGTAGCAGGTACGATTAGTCCGGCAGTTCGCAATAACGGCGGCGGTCACTGGAACCATAGTTTTTTCTGGGAAAGTATGTCACCCAATGCAGGCGGAACTCCTACAGGTGCTTTGGCTGATGCGATTACTGCTGCTTTTGGATCATTTGATGCATTTAAAGAGAAATTTGCTGCAGCGGGTATGACTCGTTTTGGAAGTGGCTGGGCTTGGTTACTGGTGAAAGATGGTAAACTCGAAGTTTCTTCTACTCCTAACCAGGATAATCCTTTAATGGACGTTGCCGAGGTAAAAGGTACCCCTATTTTAGGTGTTGATGTTTGGGAACATGCTTATTACCTGAAATACCAGAATAAACGCGCCGATTATCTGGCTGCTTTCTGGCAGGTGGTAAACTGGAGCAAAGTAGCTGAGCGTTTTGCTGCTGCTAAATAGAAAATAGCTAATTAATAATACAATCCCGCTAGTATAGCGGGATTTTTTTGGCCTATATTAGCCTAAGAATAGTAAGTGACCAACGGCCATTTACTTTTATTCATTTCTGGAACCGTTTATATATGAAACAACTGATTACCACAATTGTGATCTGCATTTTTTTAGTTGCCTGCGGTGGCGATAAAAAAATTGTTGTACTGAGTAAAGGCCCCGCAGAGATCAACACTGATCTAAAAACCATTAAGGCGGGTGACGGTGGCGGACATGAAGAAAAAGAAGCTATGGTAAGTGGTGATAAAATTGTTTTTAAACTATCTACCCCTGCCGGCGAAGCAACGGTTCAGCTTTTACAAAATGGTCTCTATATAGTGAACGTAAAAAATGATACCATTATAGGCAGCTATCAGAACTATTCAGCACCACATGAACAAAAAGTGATGACGCAGGATTATCTAAAGAAGCAAATTGACTCATTACAATTATTATCAGAAGGGAAAAACGTAACACCAGCCAATAGAAATTTTTATATCCTGCCTAACCACGCTGCCTGGGTAACGAATAATTTACAGGCAATGATTGTTGGTCCTTACCATAAAATGACTTCTGCCGAAACCGTTGATGGAAAATCGCCGGAGGTATATCGGTTTTACAGTATTAAGGAGATTCGGGAAACCATTGAGAAATTAGAAGTATTGGCTACTCCAAAAAAATTCTGATTGATTACAATTGTTGATTAGGCAACCAACAAAGGCTGATCATGGTACAGGATCATACCCATGTCCACCACCGGGTCTGCAACTGCTAATCCTCTTAATAGCCAGCCATGCACCTTTGAATAAACCATGTTTTTGTAAAGCCTGCACTGCATACTGGGAACAGGTTGGCGTGTAGCGGCATTTGGGTCCAATAGCCGGAGAAATTACGTATTGATAAATTCTGATCAGTAAAATAAAAGGATAGCTGATGAAAATGGCGATCCATTTCAAAATACTGGGGGAAGTTTTTTGTATGTGTTCTTTTTCAGACAAGTAATAATTCCAGTTTAGTGATAACCGCTTTCATTTTTTCATCAAGCAATGTATACTCAGGCAACTCTTTCCCGATATATAAAAAAAATACGGCAATGTTTTTTTTTGATTGGAGAATCCTTTCATGCAAAGGCAGTTTATTGAGTCGGTAACACTCTCTCAATAATCTTTTAATCCGATTTCGATCAACGGCTTTGCGAAAATTTCTGGCACTTACACCAACTCCGGCCTGAATAGGGTCTGTAAAAGATTCTGGCAATGGCATATAAAAAACCTTTATCGGGAAAACAGAAAATGACTTGCCGCCGGTAAATAATCCGTCGATCAGCTTTCTGCTTTTCAGTTTTTCCTTTCTAGAGTAGGTGTATTTGGCTGCCATTCTGATGCGAAACTAAAAAAGCCTCATCAAAAGATGAGGCTATATTTTTGTATGCCCCCCTGATAAAGGGGGATGGATATTTATTTTAATCCTTTCTCGCTGGAAACAGTCAGTTTCTTGCGGCCTTTCGCTCTACGGCTCGCTAATACTTTGCGGCCATTGGCAGTTTCCATACGTTTACGAAAACCGTGAACGGTTTTACGACGACGTTTGTGTGGTTGGAATGTACGTTTCATTTTCTCGTTTTTTTACTAACCCGGTAATATTGTTACGTTTCATGCCTGCAGTCACCATACTGCTGCTTGTGAAAGGACGGCGAAGGTAGGTAAATCTGCTTAGAAGTACAAGGCAAAAACACCAATTTTTAGAGAAAAAGCCCTAAAATCAAGGATTTTCCCTCATTTAACCTGCAAATCAAGGTGTAAAGAGGCGATCGCTTTACCAAAAAATATACCCGCATGGTTATCAAAATCAGTTACTGAGTCCGTTGTATAAAAACTGATCTGGCCGTTTTGACTGATTTTTTCGGCTAATGCAACATGTTTTTGCAGGTATTCAACCAGACTATTCGCCACAATTTCTCCTTGTGAAACAACCGTAACTCCTGCTGGTAGAAATTGCTTAATTTTTGCCAGTAACAGGGGATAATGGGTACAGGCGAGCAATAAGGTATCAATATTGGCAGATGCCTGCATAATATGACCAATATTCTCTTGTATAAAATAATCGGCACCAGGTTTCTGGTATTCATTATTTTCTACCAACGGCACCCACATAGGACATGCTTCCTGATACACTTTGCATTCCGGGAAAAATTTTGCTATTTCAATGGGATAACTCATGCTTTGCACGGTTCCCGATGTCCCCAGTATTCCAATCTCCCCCGTTTTAGAAAACCGACCAATGATTTCTGTAGTGGGCCGGATAACACCCAGAACCCTTTTATCCGGATCTATTTGAGGGAGGTTCTTCTGCTGAATATTTCTTAGCGCCTTAGCAGAAGCAGTATTACAAGCCAATATCACCAGTTCGCATCCCTGAGCAAAAAACCATTCAACACACTCCAGGGTATATTGATAAACCGTATCGAAAGATCGGGGACCATACGGTGCCCGCGCATTATCGCCCATATAGATATAATCGTAGTGGGGCAACTTCGCTACTATCTCTTTCAGTACGGTTAA
>CAIWKU010000239.1 GCA_903913355.1 uncultured Bacteroidota bacterium
ATAACTTTTGCACACGAAAATAAGCCTACCCGTAAGCCGGGCATTGGTTTGGTAAAGCATTTTCTGCAAAATGATCAGTTTGACTTATCCAATTCGTTTGTAATTGGTGACAGATGGAGTGATATTGAATTAGCCAAAAATTTGGGTTGCAAAGCCATTTACCTTAAGTCGCCGATAAACTCTCATCACTTAACACCAGAACAGGAAAAAAAATTGCGAGATACCATCATACTGGAAACTGAAAATTGGGCGGATATATATTCGTTTTTAAAACTGGGTCTGAGAAATATTGTACATGAGCGTAATACCAATGAAACACAGATTCATATAGAATTGAACCTGGATGGAACTGGCAAATCAACTATTTCAACAGGGTTGGGATTTTTTGATCATATGCTCGACCAGATTGCCAGGCATGGGAAAATAGATTTGACCATTCTCACCAAAGGAGATTTGCATATTGATGAGCACCACGTGATTGAAGATACAGGCATTGCGTTGGGGGAAGCATTTGCCCTGGCATTATCGGATAAGCGTGGCATGGAAAGATATGGTTTTGCATTGCCGATGGATGAAGCAGAGGCAAAAGTACTGATCGATTTTGGCGGACGAAACTGGATAGTTTGGAATGCTGAATTTAAAAGGGAGAAAATTGGCGAAATGCCTACAGAAATGTTTTTTCATTTCTTCAAATCATTCAGCGATGCAGCGAAGTGTAACCTGAATATTGACTGTAAAGGAGAGAATGAGCATCATAAAATAGAAGCGATATTCAAAGCATTTGCGAAAGCCATCCGGATGGCGATAAAAAGAGATCCTTTATCAAATCATTTGCCTTCTACAAAAGGGGTATTATAGAAAAATAAGGATATCTAAGGGCACTCTTATTTTATCCTTGTCCAGATCTCTGTTCTTCCCAGTAAGGAAAAACCGATATACCCTCTCAAACTAAGGGTATTATGGTCTTTCAGTTTCATATAAGATTTATATTCTTTCCCGTTTTCAGGATCATAGATATGGCCATTGGCCCATTCACCATCATCATATACAAAGTCACGTAGAATTTGTGACCCAATCAAAGGTTTTGATTTGAGATTGGTATTCGGGTTATTTTTATCCAGTTTTGGCTTGCCTTCCGGACCATTCGGCTCTTTTAACCAAATGATTTTTCCGAAGTATTTTGCTCCATCTTTATATACCTGAATCTGGCCCTTACCATTTGCTCCCAGCCATATACCGATAATATCATCCGGCCCGGCCGCCTTGCAGGAAAAGCCCAATAGCAGTAACAATATCCCCGAAAACAGTCGTTTTTTCATATTCCGTAAATATAAGATCATAAAAGGGTTATACACTTAAATGACTACGGGTAATACCTGTTTTGTTCGATAAAATGATTCTTCATAAAAATTTGGACGGAATGAAATTGTCCCGCATCTTTGTATCTGAATGAAACAGATTACAAATCAATATTGGTGGTGGCATACAAACTCCGTTCGGGGATTGTAATGGCATAGCCAGTACTTTTTGAATATATTATTCATGACCCCGACAAAAAAAATGTCGGGGTTTTTTTATACCAAAGCGCAACCGGAAAGAAACAGAAAATATTTGAAACCTACTGTATGAAGAAAATAGCAGTTAAAACAGTTTGTAAAAAAATGCTGGCCGATGTATTTACGCCGGTAGGTATTTACCTCAGGGTTCGTGATCGTTTTCGCGATACCATTCTGCTGGAAAGCACCGATAACCATGTTGCAGATAATAGCTACTCTTTTATCTGCATCAATGCTATTGCGGGGATGGAGATTTCGTCTGATAAGAGTATAGAATGCAAATTACCAGGTCAGGAGCCCGAAATCATCGCTATTCAAAAATCAACTGATGTGCCAGATCAACTATGGGCCTTTATGCAGGGATTTTCGGTAGAGGTATCGAATGAAAAAGAAGCTGGTTTTGCACAGGGATTGTTTGGGTATACCAGTTTTGATGCGGTACAGTTTTTTGATACCATTCATTTATCAGGTCATGGAAATACACAACCTGTAATTCCCTTGATGCGCTACCGGCTAT
>CAIWKU010000240.1 GCA_903913355.1 uncultured Bacteroidota bacterium
ATTGGGACGAGGGTCTTTGTAATAGTCGCTAATAGCCATTAAATTAATAAAAGCAGAGGGATATGTTTGTTTTAACATTTTTTGTACTTCTAAAATAGTATTTTCTGAGGTACATTCTACCTTAGATTTTTCAGGGATAATACGTCCATCAAAAATTACTAAGTCTATTGTATCATTCTGAAGGAATCCTTGTCTAGGTTTTGTTACTTGTTCTTTGGGACACCAAACATATAATTTTTGTCCAAATGAAATACTTGTCAATGTAAGCAGGCTAATAAATATTACAATACCTTTCATATATAAATTTACTATTTTCTTTTAATTTTTTATAGTGTTGCTATCTTTATTTAAAGAAAGCTTAAGAAGTTTACTGAAATGTCCAACTGCCGATTAGAATTCTACCAAGCTGGAACCAATAATGGGTTTTTGTCTCAGCACTGAAACGATTGTATGCCCTTATCTGGAAAGTCCAGTCTCTTTGACCAGGCCTTTCCGGTTTTGATTGACCAGGAAACCTGCTTACTATCAATCCATTTAGTGGTCAGACTTAACCAGATTTTAATGGTTAAGATCTCCGGATTTTCCACCTTTGGTAAGTAGTCATAATTTCGAGATAAATGGTAATCAGCAAGCTCTAATGGTTAAACTGCCTGATTTTTAGGAACACTTACAATGCTTTCTCCTTGTCAAATTGAATTTCTTGAAAAATTAGTCATTTTAATTTAACATATAGCGTAATTTTATATTCCAAAAGTCGTGGACTAATTGCCTATAGTTATTTAGTCCCCCCTGATGCAATTGATACAAATAATGGTCACATTCACGTTGAATTACTTATTTATATTCAACAAGTACTACTTAGTTTAACAAATACTGAATCACCGTGCCCCGCACTAAAAATGCTTCTCTCCGCTATCGGATTATTGACAGTTGTTTAACGAACAAACAGCATAAATACCCAGACTTACAATACATCAGGGACAGGATTGAAGAACAGTTAATGGATAATATATCTGAATCCATGTTAAATAAGGATTTGGCAGAGATGAAGCGAATGTTCAATGCACCCATAAAATTTGATAAAAACAAGGGGGGCTATTATTATTCCGAAGAAATATTTTCACTTAAAGAATTTCCGCTAACGAATGAAGAGGTTTCCGCACTTGATTATTCTACAGCCTTGCTTCAAAATCTAAAAGGCACTAAGCTTTTCGACCAGTTTGAAAATGCAATCAATAAAATAATTGAAGGTTATCGGGTAAGCAAAATAATTGGTAAATCTGAGCGTCAATTAATACAGGTAGAGGAGCCAGTAAAGACTGGCGGAAACGAATGGTTAGAACTGCTTTTAAGGGCTATTGTTTCAAAACAAACAATAAAAGTAGTTTATGCCAGATATGGCGGACAAGATAAAACACATATCCTTTCACCATATTTGGTAAAAGAATACCATAATAGATGGTATGTTGTAGGATATTCTGAAAAAGCTAAGAATATTCTATTAATGGCTTTAGACCGCATCAAATCGATTCAGCCATCTGATATTTCATACACCTCATCAGGAGATTTTAATCCGGATGATTTTTTCAAATACTCGTTTGGTATTACTCAAATACATGGTGCTAAGGCCGAAAAGATCCTTTTATCCTTTACTCCAGCTCAGGCACAATACATTCTTTCGCAGCCAATTCATCATTCACAACAGGTTATTCTGGAAAATTCTGAAGAAGTTCGGATTCAGTTAGAATTATATATTACCCAAGAGCTCATCATGTCCATACTTAGTTATGGAGCCCAGGTTAGGGTAATAAAACCGGCGCATTTCAGAAAGCGAATTCTAGAAATTATATCAACTATGTTTTCAAAATATAAATAGGTGGTAATACAGCATGTTAGCTTTGTAGAAAATAAAATAATTTTTTATGGATTCCGAAATAATTATTATTTCAATTATAACTGCTATTATAGGTGTAATCATTAGCTGGCTTATTGCAAAAGCAAAATTTACAGGTCAGGCAATTGCCCTACAAGAGCAATTAAAGCAAAAGGAAGCCTTGTTAATAAGTCTTCAATCTATTAATAAGCAACTACAGCTTGAAAAAGAACAACTCTTATCTAAATTAGCTATATCCGAAACCCAACTAACTAGTACACTACAACAGCTAAAAGAGACTAAAACGTCCGGGGAAAAACTCAGTGAACAATTGAAATTAGAAATGGAAGGCCTGGCAGAAAGGGTAATGAAATCCAATAGCCTACAAATGGCAGAAAGGAATGAAGAGAAAATTGGCGAGATCCTCAAACCGCTTAAAACAGAACTTGGGGACTTTAAGAAAAAAGTTGAAGAAACCTACGAAAAGGAATCAAAAGAGCGGTTTAGTCTAGGAAAAGAAATAGATAAATTGGTGCAAATGAGTGCTCAGGTAAGTCATGAGGCAAATAATCTCAGTTCTGCACTAAAAGGGAATGTAAAAATGCAGGGAAACTGGGGTGAAATGATACTTGATTCTATTCTGGAATATAGCGGACTTACAAAAGGGCGCGAATATGTGACACAAGAATTTATTCGGGATAATGCTGGAAATATCATCAAAGATGATCAAGGTCATGGATTACAACCAGATGTCATTATCTCCTACCCCGATCTCCGTAAAGTGATTATTGACTCAAAAGTATCCCTTGTTGCCTGGGACCAATATGTATTAGAAGACACCAACGAAGAGCAGGAAAAAGCACTAAAAAGCCATATTCAGTCAATCCGATACCACATAGACGGCCTTAGTAAAAAGAATTACCCCAAATATGCGCAGGCCCTTGATTATGTATTGCTCTTTATACCTATTGAACCGGCCTTCCTGGAAGCAGTAAAAAAGGATATTCAACTATGGAAATATGCTTACGATAAAAAAATAATGCTCGTAAGCCCTACCAATTTATTAGCGGTTCTTAAGATTATAGCCGACCTATGGAAGGTAGAGTTACAAAACAAAAATGCCATTGAAATTGCAGAAAAGGCCGGATTATTATATGATAAATTCTGTGGATTCCTGGAAAATCTGGAATCAGTTGGAAAAAAAATCGGTGAAGCACAGACGAATTATGAAAATGCCTTCAAGCAATTATCTACAGGAAGAGGAAATATAGTTGGTAAAATAGAGGAACTCAAGAAAATGGGTGCAGAAGCAAGTAAGCAAATACCAGATAGGATAATATATAATCTTGATGAAACAAATACTAATAAACTATAGAAACAAGTATATGAGTAATTCGGAATATTCTGGAAAATATTACTATTTGGATAGTATTTACTTCTCTGAAATAGTACTGGATGATTGTGAGGTAATGACAATATTTGGATATATCATAGATCGCGCAACTCATAAACCAGTAAGCTGGACATTTTTTAGTAATTTATCTCAACTAACGGATATTCTAGTAAGAGTCGGCGAAAAAGGAGAGCCAATTCTGGAAGAACTTAGTAAAGTATTATC
>CAIWKU010000241.1 GCA_903913355.1 uncultured Bacteroidota bacterium
CTCATCACGCAATACACCTGCCCCAACTCCATGAATAATGATCAGTGAAGGTTGCCTGTGGGCAACGGCCAGGTCATACCATTTTTGAAACTCATGCAATTGAATTGTTAGTATCTCAAAATTGCTCAGGTGTTTCCAGCTATCCGTCAGTTTCTCAATATGCAAATCCACCACCGAACGTGCAGGTGCCAAATGCTGCTTTACTTTGGATGCATCGTACACTTTAAAACCTTTTGCAGCAAGGGAACTGAGTTCAAAATAGGGCTCATCAGATTTATCGGGATACTCTGTAAACAATTGGTAAGAGAGGGTTGGTTCATTATTATCTTTCATTTCCTCTATTTTTTTGAATACCTGCTTTGGTTTTAATTTCAAAGAAGCTTCAAAATGTGGTGCCTTCTTTTTATGAGGCTGGACCAGGGAAAAATCGAATGCAAAAAACGGACTGTCATTTACAGTTTCAAATGAAATATCATGCAGGTAAAAATCATGAAACGGTGCGATTTCATTCCGGAGTTCAAAATCCGTTTTTCCTGCAAATTGCTGTGTATATACAAATTTATATGCGGTATTGGTTTTATTGACCAGATGAATCTTCAAAAGATCCACTACTTCATCATTAAAATCATCCAATGAAAATTTGGGAATAAAGGATAACCAAACACCATCAGATACTGGTATTTTATTAGGCTGTGGTTTTTCTTTGGGAACCTGGTCAACATATACTTTTGGAGCTATCGGCTTTTCTGCAAATAGTTTTTTTTCAGTAAATCTTTTAAAGTAGGGGAAATCGATCTGGTCCATATAAGCCGGGAATTTGACACCCCGTACTTCAATCATCACCATTTTATCGTTCATGATCTCCACTACCCGGCCTTCCTCATTACTGAGCAATACAATAATTTCATCACCAATCTGATATTTCATTGGGCGAAATTACAAAGAACCTTGTTAATGAAGCTTTGCTTATTTGGCAAGCACACTACGCTTTCTTCCATATAAAAAATAAATGGTAAGTCCCAGCCCCATCCAGGCAAAAAACCAAAGCCAGCTGATGGCAGGTATTTCTATCATCAGGTATAAGCAACTTAGTGCACCTATAATAGGTATGATCGAATAACTATGCAGAAAGCTTTTTACTGCGGTAACAATAGCAATCACCATAAACACCAGGAATAATACTTCCTGATATCCTTCCGAATTCAGGTGGGTAAGCGCCTCAATGATCCTGGTTCTGAAAAGAAAGGCCATAATCAATACCAGGGCGGGAATGATATACTTTCCATTAAAATAGGGCAGTTGAAAAGCGCTCCCTCCCTTAACCCGTGCAATCTTTGGCAATACCAATACACCAAAACAGACCAATACAAAAGCAAATAAGGTTCCAATACTAGTAAGGTCTGTCATAGTACTGCTTGAAACAAATAAGGAAGGTATTCCCACCAGAAACCCGGTAACGATCGTTGCAAAAGAGGGTGTCTGAAATTTCGGATGTACTCTGGCAAACTGTTT
This sequence comes from uncultured Bacteroidota bacterium, assembly GCA_903913355.1. Taxonomy (GTDB): domain Bacteria; phylum Bacteroidota; class Bacteroidia; order Chitinophagales; family Chitinophagaceae; genus Sediminibacterium. The sequence continues at coordinate 1,513 of CAIWKU010000241.1, forward strand.
AGGTAAAAGTCCGTCCCTGCTCATACTCATCCAGATTCTTGGCTGCCCCAATTGAAATACCAGTAATACGCTGGTAGTTGCGACTACTGCACTTACCGAAATCAGGTAACCAATTTTATTCAGGTGTAATTTTTCAAATACATAGGCCAAAGGATCATCCACTTTTAATTCACTGAAATGAACCATCCCGGTTAGGACCAATGCAATCAGGATATATAAAACAGTACAGATCAATAAAGAATAAATCATGCCCCTGGGCAAATCCCGTTGTGGGTTCTTACATTCTTCGGCCGTAGTGGATATTGCATCAAATCCAATATAGGCGTAGAATACAGCCGATACCCCGGCTAACACACCACCAAAACCATTGGGCAGAAAAGGATCCCAGTTTTTTGTGTCCACATAAAAAAATCCCATGATGATCACAAATATGATCACGATGATCTTGAATATTACCATGAAATTGGTACTGCGTTTACTTTCCTTTATCCCTACATAAGCAAGCATGGTAATGAGAAAAACAATAATTAATGCCGGCAGGTTAATAATGAATTTCCAACCGCCAATCACCGGCGCATGTAAAATGGCATCATACCCCATTTTCGCATTCTTAGTAGCCGTTTCCAGTGATTGACCACTGGCAATGGTTTTAAGCGCTTCTTCATACCCTACCTGTGCATTGCTGGCATTCGTGGCCAACCAACCGGGTAATCCAATATGAAAACCTTCCAACAAATTATTAAAGTATCCGCTCCAACTGATGGCTACCACAATATTACCAATAGCATATTCCAGTATCAATGCCCAACCTATGATCCAGGCAATCAATTCTCCAAAAGATACATAAGCATAGGTATACGCACTTCCGGCAATCGGTACCCGACTGGCAAATTCTGCATAACATAATGCGCTAAAACCACAGGTTACCGCGGTAATTACAAAAAGGAAAACAATACCAGGCCCACCATTGAATGCAGCTGTACCAATAGTAGAAAAGATACCCGCACCCACAACAGCAGCAATACCCATAAATGTAAGGTCGCGAACCCCCAATACTTTTTTTAGTGATCCGCCGCCATGACCATCATTAACCCCGCTTGCGGCATCTGCAACAATTTTATCGATAGACTTTTTCCTGAAAAGAGAATCAGACATATGTTAGAGGTTTAGGTTAAAGCTAAGAGAAAACAGTTATTCTTCTAGCTTTTTTTACATTCTTTGGTGTATTTGATTCCTATTGTAATTGAAATTGTTTTCATGGGATCATTAAAACAGGCGGCACACTTTTTGAACCATGCACCCACACTAGTAAAAAAATATTCAGTATACTTAGAATGCTATTGCGAATGAATCCCCCTGTAAAATTTGACACTAAGGCTTTACCACCGTTTTAAAAAATTGTATCACAACTGCCACTGCTTCCTGCGGAAAAACATGTCCGCCTTTATGTTTGTATACAATTACCGGGTTACCAGTGCTGGATGGATAAAGAGTTGCATCAGCAGCATACATCTGCCCTTGCTGGCTGCAACTATTCACTTTTAGCATACCTTGTATAGTAGCTTCCTGCCATTCAGGTTTCACAAGCGGGTCGTTCTCTCCCATAATATGGAGCAGGGGCTTGGGCTTTATTCTGGACAATGAACGTATCGCAGCGGCTGCGCAAGGTGCGGCGGCGGCCAGTACCTCTGATCTTGTTTCCATTAACAGATAAGTAAACGCGCCCCCATTCGAATGGCCCGTTGCATAAATGCGCTTATCATCAATCTTATATTCCTCATGCAGGGTTTTTAACATGGCATCGAAAAAAAACAAATCGCGGTCATTCATATCACCCGGAGTTTTTTGCCAACCCGCTAATCTTCCATTGGGGTCGGTTATCTGTCCGGGGGTGTTCAGTCCTTGCGGACTAACAATAATAGCTTCCGGCCATAGCTGATCCATATCTTTGCCTTTCAGAATATTATTCATATTTCCACCGTGACCATGAAACACGAAAATAACGGGTGAGGGATGCAATTTTGCGGATTCGGGAATAAATACCAAGGCCTCACGATCAACCCCGTCAATTGTCCAATGCATCAATTTCGGTGTAGAAGCTGCAATTAATGCACCAGAAAAAAATAGAAAAAAAACTGCTGCTACTATTTTACGGAACATAAAAGATGAAGGTGAGGTATTTTCAATAATCAGGTTTATATTCAACAGTATTATTCACAAAAATTGCATCATGAGTCCCGCTGAATCAAGAACGTTGCGAGTTCCTGCAAAGGTTTTTTACGCAAGGATAATACGGCAATATCCTCCAGATGTTGCAGGGCGGTTTGCAAGTATTTTTCTTTTAACTCATTTGCCCATGCATCTACATTACAGGCTTTAAAAATGGACAATACCTGTGCTACTTTATCGGCAGGGTTCTGTTCCATCAATTGTTGCAACCGCTGTTTTTGTTCTGTACTGGCCACTTCCATTGCATATAATAAAAGAAAGGTTTTTTTATTTTGCCTGATATCTCCACCTACTTCTTTTCCAAATTTTTCCGGATCGCCAAAAGCATCTAAATAATCATCCTGTATCTGGAATGCCCTTCCGATTTTTTCGCCGAACATTACAAGATTCTGAAGTTGTTCATCCGTTGCATTACCGGCAACGCCTCCGGCTTCAAGTGAGGCTGAAATAAGGC
>CAIWKU010000242.1 GCA_903913355.1 uncultured Bacteroidota bacterium
GTCGGGAAGACAGGATTCGAACCTGCGACCCCCTGGTCCCAAACCAGGTGCGCTACCGGCCTGCGCTACTTCCCGCCTTCGCTGAAGCTTCGGCGGGTAATACCCGCCAGAGGCTTTAGTGAAGATATATTATACTATCGCTAAATTCACTGCGGTCATCGACCGCCGAAGCTTCAGCGAAGGCGGTGAGGGAGGGATTCGAACCCTCGGTACAGTTTAACCCGTACGGCAGTTTAGCAAACTACTGGTTTTAGCCGCTCACCCACCTCACCATTCCTCTCTTTTCAGAGAGGGTTGCAAAAATAGGGTGCCGGGTGGGAATTGCCAAAAATTTATGGTCAGGATCATTAATTATCAATGCATAATTAACAATCCTTAGTTATCACAAATTTATATAAGGCTTACATAGCAGCCAATTGTACTTTCTGCGTCAGTTCCATCACATTTTCGCGGAAAATAGAATCGGTGTCCATCAGGTCTTTTACTGTTTGGCAAGAGTGAATCACTGTTGTATGATCTCTTCCGCCAAAATGTTCTCCAATGGTTTTCAACGAGTTTTTGGTAAATGCTTTGGCAAGGTACATCGTGATCTGTCTTGCTTGAACAATCTCGCGCTTACGCGTTTTCTGAAGTAGTTTATCGTAAGAAACATCAAAATATTCGCATACCATTTTCTGGATGGCATCGATCGTAATTTCTTTGCTGCTTGTTTTCACAAAATTACGCAGTACTTTCTTGGCAAGTTCTACATCAATATCTTTCTTATTCAAAGATGACTGAGCAAGTAATGAAATCAATGCACCTTCCAGTTCCCTCACATTGGTATTGATATTATAGGCTACATATTTGACTACTTCCTTAGGCATATCCAGACCATCATTCTTCATTTTCTTTTCCAATATCTCAATACGGGTATCGTAATCAGGTATTTGAAGATCGGCACTTAAGCCCCAGCGAAAACGACTTAATAATCTTTCCTGCATACCATCCAGGTCTTTGGGTGGCTTATCGGAAGTTAATACCAATTGCTTACCGCTTTGGTGTAAGTGATTGAAAATAGCAAAGAATGCATCCTGGCTTTTTTCCGCCCTACTGAAGAATTGCACATCATCAATAATCAAAACATCTATCAACTGATAAAAATGGATAAAATCATTGATGGCATTATTACGGCTATGATCCTGAAACTGGTTAATGAATTTTTCGCTGCTCACATACAATACAACTTTACCGGGATGCAGGCGTTTTACTTCATTACCAATGGACTGGGCAAGATGGGTTTTACCCAAACCTACACCGCCATAAATAACCAAAGGATTAAAAGAATTCGCACCTGGCTTTTCCGCAACAGTTTTACCGGCACGTCTGGCAACACGGTTACAATCTCCCTCCACAAAAGAATCAAATGTGTACATATGATTGAGCTGTGGGTCGATCTGCATTTTTTTCAGACCTGGAATCACAAAAGGATTCTTTACAGGATTATCAATCACCAACGGGAAATTCATCTCGTTGTTATTATATGTTTTCATGTTGCTGGCAGGAACATCCATGGAACCATTACGTCCATTGGTATTACCGCTATCCACCATGATTCGATATTCTAATCTTGCTTCTTTACCTAATTCACGTTTCAATGTTTTTGCCAACAGGTTAACATAGTGCTCCTCCAGGTATTCATAGAAGAACTGACTTGGAACTTGTATTAATAATACATTCCCTTTTAACTCAATAGGGTTAATCGGTTCAAACCATGTTTTGAAATGTTGCCATTCTACAATGTCTTTGATGATGTTTAAACAATTGCTCCAGACTGATTCAGCGTTTTTAGCCATACAAAAAAGAAAAAGTTTATAATGAGTTAGAATATTATTTTATCATGTTCTAAAACCTTCAAGTTATCTTATTTTCTCCACATGTGGATAAGTAATAAAAAATAAATTGGGGCTGCGAATATGTATGTTTTATGTTGAAAAAAAAATTTTTTATTCCCTTGTTTTTTTCCCTATAACTACAGTATGGGCATTTGAGAGATTTTTCTCCCGGGAACCGGGGAAAGAATAATCCAGTCTGCCCAACTGAATACCGGCCCAACCTACCTGATTTACCACTACATCCCCTCCCCGCCGGTTGGTATATTTTCGGGGTTGCTCAAAAAAACGATGCGTATGCCCCCCAATAATCAGGTCCACATCATAGGTTTCCCTGGCCAGAATTTCGTCGCTGATCTTGTCATCCTCGTATTTATCGCCCAAATGTGACAGACAAATGATCATATCGCATCCTTTTTTACGCAATATGCCCGCTGTTTCGTTAACTGATTGCACTGGAGGAAGATAAACGGTATTCCCATATAAATTGTCAGGAACCAGCCCCTTTAACTCTATACCCACGCCTAAGACGCCAATATGCAGATCTCCTTTTGTAAAAATTTTATAAGGTTGGAACCTTGATTCCATAGCCGTACCCAGAAAACCATAATTACAAACCAATATCGGAAAATTCGCATACTGCAACTGCGTGGCAAAATTTTCCAGCCCGGCATCAAAATCATGATTGCCCATGGTACCTGCATCATACCCCATCCTGCTCATGGCTTTTATTTCCGGTTCACCTTTATATATATTAAAATATGGGGTGCCCTGAAAAATATCTCCCGCGTCTAATAATAGCACCTGATCCTCCTCATCCCTGATTTGTTTAATTAGGGAAGCTCTCGCTGCAACACCTCCTAAACCCTGGTTACGGCTTCCATCCATAGGAAAAGGATCTAAATGACTATGCACATCATTGGTATGCAAAATGGTCAGTTTTCTTTTCCGTTCACTAGCTTCTGAGCTTCGTATGCCAAGCAAACCCGAAACAGCTAAAGATCCCCCAACAACAGCAGCCTGTTCGATAAATTTTCTACGGTTAATTAGCATAGACTACTCTATTTTCTGATTTTGGATCGATTGGCTTACCCTGACTTGTAAATTCTGCTATATAATCAATGATGGCATCCCTGATCAAATAGCCTTTATTAGCCTGGGCAAGATTTCTAAGCATATCACAACCGCTTCCTCCGTTAGCAACATAATCTGAATTAGCAATTACATAAACTGCATTTTCATCCAATGGTTTTCCGGCAATGGTTATCCGTATTGCTTTTTTCTCTTTGATCCCCATATGCAACCCACCTGAAACGGGCCAGCCGCCATCGGCCGCTGTTTTATCCAGCAATGCCTGCAAAACCGATCCTTTCATTTCCTGCAATACCAGCAGGTTATCGAATGGCATAATTTCAAAAATTTTTCCGAGGGTGATATTTCCTTTGGCTAAATAAGACCGGATACCGCCCTGGTTAATAAAACCTGCATCTACTTTCCTGTTAAATTTTTTCTCGGCCATTTGTGTAATACAATCAGCTAAAAAATTCCCCAACGCGCTTTCCGGTTGTTTATGTATAAGGGTAGTATTGGTAAATCCAATCACTTTATTCATAGATGCATTCATGGCCTGGGCATAAGGTTGCAGAAAACCCAGCATTCCGGAATCATTAGCTAATGGCTTTCCAACATTATACCCGGTAAATTGAAGGGAGGTAACTGTATGAGCAGGTGTGCAGGCAACAACAGTGCATAACAATACACTCAATAAAAAGAAAATACTTCTGTTCATAGCTGTTGTTGGTTGCTGTTGAAAGATACAATTTTAATTAAACCCACTATAATTATTTTAGCCCGAAAAGCCATTTTTAATCCTATTTTTGAATCGTTTAAAAAAAAGATATGGCCTACGAAATCGTTGGAAAACTGGTTGCAAAATTTGAGATTGTTCAAAGAACAGAAACTTTCAAAACCCGTGAATTTGTGATTGAAAAATCAGAAGACATTGGTGGTAGAGTAATTACCAATTATGTAAAGTTCCAATGTGTACAGGATAAGACGGCTATGCCAGACAGGTTTAACCTGGGTGATGAAGTAAAAGTTCAGTTTAATATCAAAGGGACCAAATGGATGAAAGATGGCCGGGAAAATTATATTACCAATCTGGATGCCTGGCGCATGGAAACGCTTAAGATGGGCCAATCCGGTTCCGAACCCGATTCCGTAAACTATAATGATATGCCACCACCTGCCGAAGCGGTAGATGATCTTCCTTTTTAATTTTAACCAAGTGCCCAGTTTGAAAACAAGCTGATTTGAAAACCCCTCTCCATCACCCTATTCGCCCCCTACATCGACGGCATCAGCACTAGGCCGCTCTACCGCATCGACCACGCCGCCCGCAAACTCATCCACGATCCGGCCGCAAC
>CAIWKU010000243.1 GCA_903913355.1 uncultured Bacteroidota bacterium
AAATTCACTGGCTTCGATCCTGAGGTGAACATCGACAAAAGCAATAACTCTTACCCATCAAGATCTATTGAATATGTTCCTTATCCAACACCCAGAACACTTTCCTTTGGATTTAATTTCAATTTATAAACAACAACAAAAATCAGAAGTATGAAACTCTATAATAATATTACAAAATACGCACTCCCTCTTATCGCAGTTTTTGCGATGTCGGGTTGTACGAAGCTAAATGAAGGTTTGGGTAGCACCCTTACCAATAGCCAGGTGTCAAGTGCACTGGGCGCTCAGGGTACGGGGTTACTGCTTAGTGCAGCCTACTCTGATCTGGGTGGTGTATTCACCGGTCAGGATCAGGTTTTCTCACTGGAAGAAAACTCAACAGACGAATCTCTGGTTCCTACCCGTGGTGGTGACTGGGATGATAATGGTGTTTGGAGAGTAATCCATAACCATACCTGGAATGCAGACCATGGTCAGGTATTAACCGTGTTCAATAACCTGAACAAAATCAACTTTGATGCTACTAACGTGTTAGGATTCAATCCTAGCGCTAGTCAGAATGCAGAAGCCAGATTTATCCGTGCGCTTGCCTTATACTATCTGCTGGATATTTATGGTCAGTTCCCGCTCAGAAATCCAGGTGATAACCTGCTCTTGCCTCCAACAGTATATGCTGGTCAGGCTGGTGCAACCTTTATCATCAGTGAGCTGAATGCGATTTTACCAAATTTACCTGCTTCTAATGGAAGTAATTTAGCGAATCCAGATGCTTGTAAAGTTTTACTGATGAGATGTTTATTACAGCAAGGTACCTGGGCTAACAGGGCCGCTCCAACATTTGCAGCTTCTGATATGGCTACTGTGATTTCTTTAGGTAATGGTATTATTAGCGGCGGCAAATACAAATACGCTACTAACTATTTCGACAACTTTAACCCAACTAACGATCAGTCTCCTGAAATGATCTTCCGTTATGTAAACAATTCCGGAGTATCTGCTAATAACTCAGGTATTACTGGCCGTTGGAACATGACACTGCATTATAATTCCTACACTCCGTATAATCCGAACGCAGGTTGGAATGGATTCTCTACAATTAGTGATTTCTATTCTTCATTCAATACAGCTGGAGCACCAGTTACTTTCGGCCCTGCAGATACTGCATGGGACCCAAGATTAGGTGGTCGTAATTACCTGGGTTCAAAAACAATATCAGGTATTCAGCCAGGTTTCCTGGTTGGTCAACAATACAATGAAAAAGGAGTTGCTGAAGTAGATAGAAAAAATAACCCATTGGCATTTACACCAGTAATTGCAGCGAATATGCTGGAAACAGGAAGCAACCTTGAATTAACCGGTATCCGTGTTGTAAAGTATGCTCCTGACTATCCTCAATATCAAGGAAATGGCGGTAATGACCTCGTTTTCTTCCGTTATTCTGATGTAGTGTTGATGGTTGCAGAAGCTAATTTAAGATCTGGCAATGCTGCTGCTGCTTTAACTTTAGTTAATCAGTTAAGGGCTGCAAGAGGTGCTGCTCCACTGGCAACTTTAAACCTGGTAGATCCAAATCCAGGTGCTCAGGGAAGTGTACCAGATGGTCCTAACTCTTTACTAGCTGAATTAGGTCGTGAATTCTATTGGGAAAGTCACAGAAGAACAGATCTTCAGCGTTTTGGTCAATTCTTAAAAGTATGGCAGTACAAACCTACTGATGATCCAAAATACTTACTGTTCCCAATTCCTAATCAGGCCTTGGCTGCAAATCCAAACCTGAAACAGAACCCTGGTTACTAATTTTGATTTCTGATTAAATTGTTGTGATAAAAGTAAAAGGCCCCAAAAGGGCCTTTTACTTTTTTTATATAGTATAGTTTATCAATGGCCAGGTTACCTAAAAAAATAACAATAGCTAAATAGACTCAAGCGCAG
>CAIWKU010000244.1 GCA_903913355.1 uncultured Bacteroidota bacterium
CTGTAATTGCCGGTTGTATAATTCAATCTAACAATTTCAGGTATCTTCTTTAATTCTTTGGCAACAGAATCGTATAATGAGCTTTTTTCTAAATAAATTCCAATAAACGCAATTACATCATAGCCTAAAGATTTTAAATCAACTGCTAATTTCCTACCTTTGACCACTTTCTGCTCTTCGAGTTTTTTAATGCGGACATGAATAGTTCCGCCGGAAACAAATAATTTTTTGCCCAAATCGGCATAAGAGATTTCGGCATTTTCCATCATCTCCTGGATGATTTGAAAATCGAGTTTGTCAAGATTTAATTTAGAAGACATTTTGGATCATTTTTTAAAATAAATCTAATAATAGCATAAATTTATTGAATAATTTCAATATAAATAAAATTTTTATTGAAATATTTGTAACTAATTGTGTATTTACCCTAATATTGTATTCCAAACAAGGAAAACAATCTGAGTGCGGGTATCAAATGAGTTCTAATATACTGTGGGGTGATGAAACTTTTGGCAGACATGCCCTCTTGTCTCGGGGGTGAGGATAACAGGATAAACGTAGTGTAGAGCCGTTTTGGTAGCAATACCGGAGCGACCAGGGTCGACCACTGAACTTTGCGCTATAGCTAACTGCCTCGTGGAGGTTCGATCCCTCCCCCTACAGCTTTGAAAAAGCCACAATGAATTGTTAATCAATTTGTTGTGGCTTTTTTACCTTTACGTTTTACATGCTCAGCTTACGGTAAGCATATTTGTTAAGGTTTTGCAAGTTGCTGCTTTGTGTTGTAGGACATCCCAGATCAAGTATACATGCAGGCTAGATTACTATAGGATTACTATGAGATTACTATAACAATACTATTTTACGTCTACACCATTACTATAGCATTACTATTGCATTACTGTTACAATACGATACCATTAGGGATAATAATTAAATAGCATTAGTTGCAGAAATACATGCTTACGTATAATTGCAACGCTTATCAAGTCTGAATGGCTTCTAAAATTAAAAAGAGAGCATTTGGGGCAAAAATTTACAATTCTTATCCCAACACTTTCCGAATCACCCTCTTCGCATTTCCATCCATAATCTTGGTAACGTCTTTATCAGAAAGCCCTTTTTTCTGAAGTAGCGCCGCCAAATCATGCATTTGCAGATAAGAGCCTAAAACAGGTTTAAAATTACCGTCCATATCCGTACCAATTCCTACATGGTCAATGCCGATGGCATCGATTAGTCGAAGAATATTATCCCCATATTCGTCAAAACTCTTATTAAAACCTGAGGGCCAGGCACCCACAATACCTCCTGTTGAAGCCACCAGTTTGGCATGCTCCAAGCTAATGGATCTTTTCGCAATAGGCCTGTCTGGTTCCATTTCCAGTATACTATGCGATAACATGATTGGCGCATCGGTAATGGCTACCACATCCTGTACCGTTTTAAATGTAGCATGTGCTACATCCACTACCATTTTTAGCTTGTTCAGCTTCCTGACCACATTTTTACCGGCAATGGATAAACCATTGTGTTGTGGGGCATCGGTCTGTAAATCTCCCAGCAGACTGGGCGCATAATGTACCAATTGGAGTGAACGAACACCCTCTTCATGCATTTGATCGAGCAGATCTGTTTCTGTTCCCAGAAAATCGCCGCCTTCACATGATAGGAAAATTGCAGGCTTTGTATCTGAAGCATGTTTGGTAAGTTCCTTTGATGTGGTGGCAAGTTGCATATTCAGGTCTTTCAGGAAACCCTGCAATACTTCTTTTTGCCGTTGGTATTCTTTGGCACCTTCTCCGGGTTGATAGGATCTGACCACTTTCATTCCTGTTGCTGTCATTTCCAATAATGGTCCATCGGCAACCAACCCTAAAAAAGCGCCTGCAATATGTCCCTGCTCCATATCATGAAAGGTTTTCAATACCATTTGATCGCCGGGATACATTTTGCCTCCTTTATTGGGGAACAAACCCGGGTGGGCATGCAAATCAAAACAATGAAAATCGGTATTGGCTTCAGAATGTATACGTGAAAACCCATTGCCGAATAAAACGCTGGCAGCACTTGCCATTGCTGTATGATGAATAAATTTTCTTCTGGATATCATTGGTTAGTAATTTATCAAACTAGTAGTATACCAAATTACTGATGCACATGATTGCTATAGTAAAAAATAAGTATCATTTCTAAATCGCGCTTTCTAAACTTAGTTATTTATTCTCTTTTTTTCAAAAAGAAATCATTTAGGGAAATTCAGAATATAGACATTCTGTTTTTCGACACCGACCAAACTCAAACCTTGGGA
>CAIWKU010000245.1 GCA_903913355.1 uncultured Bacteroidota bacterium
AAAAGAGATTTCTATCAGTAATATAGCGAGACTGAACCTGGAATATTTATCAGCTGGGTTGACTGCTGACAAATAGTTTTTTTTATCGCTAAGAACAAGAGAGCGCGGAGTTGGAGCAGAGAAATCTCTGTCTAATCTCTGCGCTCTCCTGTTCTCAGCGGTGAATCCATTTTTACTCAACAAGTTTCTTTTTTTTCAATACCAGGGCACTAATCAAAGACACCACCAATCCAACCGGCAATATTTCCATATAGGTTAGCAGGGCATTAATGAATGGATTCTTATACATCTGACTAAAGCTCGCCATCTCGGCTGTTTTCTTTGCCAATTCCGAAGCACTCGCCCCACTCGCTTTTAATTTCTCCAAAACATGGGTACTGTATTGTTCCGCAAAATCAGTCAGAAAATAATAATAGTCAAATAGCCAACTGATCACATAAATCGTGGAAGCGATCAGGGTAATAAAAAACCCGATCTTAAAGGCTTTTCCAAAACTGATTACGCCCCCGTCATGTCCATCCCGAACATTTTTTACCCCTACAAATATCAGAGAGAAAGCCAGGATCATGGCCGTATATCCATAAATGGCCCCATGATCAAAATTGCCCCCTTTTAGGGTTATGGCAGTGGTAATGATAAACATGACGGTAGTAATCAGTCCACCAATGATTCCACAAACAAGAATGTTTTTTTTCATGTGTACAGGTTTTGATTTGAAGAATAAAAATAGCCGTTCCGCTTATCCGATGGGTCATACTTTAGTATGATTTTACGAATCCGGAGCTGAAATCACCAGAAAGTATGAAAATTCAGGGGATCAGTCTAAGCCTTTTTGCTTTTTCAACCGCCTGGGTGCGACGGCTCACATCCAGTTTCTCAAAAAGCCTTGAGGAATGTGTTTTGATGGTATTGAGGGATACAAACAAACGATTGGCAATTTCTTCATTACTGAAACCCCGGGCCATTAGCTCCAATACTTCCAGCTCGCGTTTACTGATACCTAGACCGGCAATTTCTGTTTCATTGGGTACAAAGCCCAGGCTGGTATCAGGGTACACCGTTTTTTCTATAATGATGGTTTCTTTTTGGGGCCGGGTTAATTTTCGGGCCAGCCAGATACCCAATAAAGTAAACATAAGGGCAATGGCACCTACATATAATTCCATGGCATGATCATAGATCACAAAACGAAGTTCCAGCCATTTCAAGATAAACAGCAACACGGCCAGGGATAGACCATAGCCTAATACCGCTTTATTTTTTGAGAGAAACCTGCGTATCATGATTCTGCAAATTAACCTCTTTACCTTTACTGCCCATGTCGAATACTTATTTCCGTTTCAAACAATTTACCGTTCACCAGGAACATTGTGCCATGAAAGTATGCACAGATGCCTGTTTATTTGGGGCATGGGTGGCAGAAGGGATTAACAGATGGGGCTCAGAGCTTTCCCATATCCTCGATATTGGTACAGGAACAGGATTATTAAGCCTGATGCTGGCACAGAAAACAAATGCGGGAATTGATGCGGTGGAACTGGATGAAAAAGCGGCCGAGCAGGCTGGAGATAATTTTGAGAGTACTCAATGGAAAAACCAGCTCCAGGTAATCCAGGCCGATATACGTACCGTGCACCTGGGTAGAAAATATGATTTTATTCTATCCAATCCCCCTTTTTTTGAGCATGATCTGAAAAGTGAAAATGAAGAAAGAAACCTGGCACTGCATAGTAAAGAACTTAGCTTTTCGGAATTGCTGAAACTGATAAAACAGTTGCTGTCTGATAAAGGAAAATTTGCCCTGCTCTTACCCGCGCATCGAAAAGCAGAATTCATTCAATTAGCTGCTGTACAAGGTTTTTACCCTGAAGAAATCCTCATGGTAAAACAAACCCCTACACATGATTTTTTCCGAGCCATATTGTTGTTTTCGGGAACAGGGCTGGCTACCAGGTATGATGAAATCGTAATCCGCGAAAACGATCAATATTCAAATGAGTTTATACAACTCCTGCAAGAATATTATCTGTATCTATAAGAAATGATTTTACCCCAAAGGCACGGTTTAGTGGTTTTATTTTTGGGCATATTCTGCTAAATAAGAGAATGAGGAACTAAGCTTCCCCTTATCCAGAATGGTTGCCCGCTCAATCGTTGGTGAGCCTCCTTTACGGATATCATCCAGGATATATTTGATCAACTGCTCACCGAAATAACGACTCGCATCCCTGGGTAATTCATTTGGCAGGTTACCTACGGCCATGATATCCACAGAGCCATCCATATAGGGGGCCGTTTTCTCTCTACTTATTCTATCAACCCCGTAAACGGGTGCTTCCATCGATCCATCCCCCAGATTACATGGAATACTTCCTCCCCTGTCATCTGAAATATCGGCGATGGTACGAATCCGGAAATCAGCAGATACCAGATCCGACCATTCAAACAAACGCGGGATCATGGTATCCCAATAAATCCCATTCATCAAAATATCTGTATGCGGATAATACTCATGAAACCTGCAAGCATATTCATCTGCATGCAAATGAAAATGTTCCCGGTTATATTTTCCCGTTTGTTTATGCTGGTACAAATCATTTCCTTTCAAATGCACATAGACCGGATAATCGAAACTGCGCGCAGTATATTCATCCGGCTCCACTTCCTGCACATCCATCAGGTTCATGATCTCCAGAATTCCATGCGCCACCCTACCGCTGCCGGTAACCGCAATCTTTACCGGTGGCAGTTTTAAACCAAAATACGTATGTATCAGTTCCCGATAATCCTTTACTTCTGCTACCCTCCCCAACTGATAGGCACCGGTACGGTTTCCATAGGCCATGATCCCATTATGCGCCCCAACAATCCCCGCAAAAAAACCAAATCCAATGATCCGCTGTCCATCTGCATGCTCCATGCATTCATAATCGATCAGGGTATTTCTATTTTCTATCAAAGCATGAAACAGATCCCTGTTATAAGGCTGCATTTTTCGGGTATGGGAAAAGAAAAGATATCGTTTATCT
>CAIWKU010000246.1 GCA_903913355.1 uncultured Bacteroidota bacterium
AAGGCTCATTATCACGATTATAAACCGGAATAATGTGCTCCTTTTTTATCTCCTGTAGAGATGATGCTGTGGTATTTGCTTCAATAAAGGGCTTATGACTGCTGTCCGTCCGTTCTGTTCCTATAGAGAAATCAGCGTGGACGGACACTTCTTCAATGTGTTCCATTCGGTATGAAATTTTGAGGGTCAGTTAATTGTTTACCTACTTCCTGCCCGATAAGAATCTGCTTTTTACGCTGCTCGAATTCAGGTTTCAGCACTTCCTTATACTGGGGGAATATCTGGTACAGGGATAAAAGTTCCTGTATGGACTTGCAATCACCGATTCTGCCTGTTACTTCATCTACAGTAACCACCTTACCCTGTTCACACCAGTTCTTTAACCGTTGACCGATTTCAACATCAAGCCGGATTTCATGCTGACCAGTAAACAATTCAGTTCTGTCTTTACTTACAGTTGCACGGTGATGAAGATCAACTTCAAAAGCTACGGTGCTTTCGTATTCGTAACCGTCTTTTTGAATACCCTTCATTCCTACTTTTTCAGGTACCTGCTTACCGTTCTTATCAGTAAGCACATAATCCTGCTTACTTCGTACAGTTGTTATTACATGGCAGCTACAGGTAAGAATACTCTGGATAAATGCATTGTGCCTGGGTGTTACTTTAGACCAGTTGGTAAAGGAATTTCCCGGTAAATGAGAATGTATATCCAGTATACCTCCAATACCATCCCATTCATGACTGGCTGAGTCAATGATAATAACCTCCATTTGTTCCTTTTCGCATACCCTGATTGCTTCAATAAAACTCTCTGGATTAAAAGGTGCAGATAGCTGGAGGGTATTATATTCACCTAAATGAGCATATAATTCAGCAGATGAGGATTCTGTATCGACAATTGCAATTTTTGACCAATCACCGCATAATCCAAAAGCTATCAACAATGCTCCGTATGTTTTACCGGAACCGCTTGGACCCTGAATAGAGAGACGCATTTTTGCTCTCTTACGGGTTGCTTTTGTTAAATTCATAAGGTTTAAACTTTTAAAATGTGAATGAATAAAAAGGGATAGCAGCAATAAGCCACTATCCCTGTAGTAGGACTGATATGCTGATCGGCTCTTAGGCTTCGATCAGTTCACTTCTGTCCAAGTGTACCACCTCCCCAGAAGGTGTAGGTTGGTATCCGTAAGAATGTTGCAGTACAACTACTTCTCCGGTAGCTTTAATGGTGTACTCATACGGATCTGATTCGATACGAACGATTTCACCAGGCATTTTAGAACCAACCAAAGAAGATGCTGTCTCTTCATCAAAAGTTGCTGGAATGGAGGTTTTACGAACTGTGGCGTAAAAGCGACCACTGTTTTGAGACTGAACCATTTCAACACCACCTACTAATTCAAGAGTAATAAATTCTCTTCCGTCTGTAGACTGACGTTTTTGGAATGACTTAATCGTTACCATGATGTCATGATTAAAGGGTTTTAAAAAGATTGTGATTATCTGGTGTTCGGAACATTTAATTATTGACCCCGGGGGGGGTAGTCCAACACCGGGGTAAGGGTGAGGTTGGTTCAGGTGGGTACCTACCACAGACAGACTCACGTTATGGTCTAATTACCAAAATCATAGCTATTATAATGATCTATTATGGTCAAAAATTTGACCTGGTCCTTGTTGGAATAAAACAGGGGGTGTGTTATCTGTGAGTGATAAACGAGAAGATAGATAGCGGGGGATCAGCAATTTGATTCCTATACCCATATTTGCTAAAAGAGCAGATTTTAAAATAAAAAATTTTATCAAATCCCGATTCTGATCGGGGAGTTATAGAATGCCCAACTAATTCAAACTAGAAGAAGAAAGGAAGGTGGAGTTTGTTTGCCACATTGCCACATTGCCACCGGTATGTTTTGCGAAACTGGTTTTAAAAAAAGTTGGAGGTTTATCAAGGATTAGCAAATCTTTTCCTTTTGCTTCTTTTTTTGTTTCACAATTGTTTCACAATGAAAAAGGGTTCCAGCGAGTGATTCGCTGAAACCCTTACTGTGATTGTGGGCCCACCAGGGCATGATCCTGGGACCCCCTGATTATGAGTCAGGTGCTCTAACCAACTGAGCTATAGGCCCTGAATTTCGGTTACCCGAAAATCATAAGAGGCGCAAAAATAGAAAAATATACCACATAACAAGAAGCTAATTTTCAATAGGATTGCCCATAATTTCGATCCTCCACCTAGCTTTGTACCATGCATCCCATAAAAAACATCATTTTCGACCTTGGCGGTATTTTTATGAATATCGATTTCAAAAAAACCGAACAGGCGTTTATCGATCTGGGCATTACCCAATTCCCGGATATGTTTAACCAGCATTTTGCCAACCATCTTTTCGAAGACCTCGAAACCGGTAAAATTTCGCCCGATCAGTTTTATGAAGCTTTTCGTCAGGCTACCGAAACCAGCTTATCCAATACCCAGATCAAAGATGCCTGGAATGCACTATTGCTCGATTTCCCCGAAGAAAGACTGGTTTGGCTGGAAGAATTAAGCACCCGCTACAAACTATTCCTCTATTCCAATACCAACCAGATTCACTACGACGGATTCATGGAAATCCTGCAAAAAGAAAATAACCGTAGTCAATTCAACCATCTGTTTAGCAAAGCCTATTATTCCCATGAATTGGGCCTACGCAAACCTTACCCCGCATCGTTCCAATATATCCTGGAAGAACAAAACCTAAACCCTTCAGAAACCCTTTTTATAGATGATACCCTCGGAAATATAGAAGGAGCCAAAGAAGCAGGATTACAAACCATACATCTGGTTGCTCCTAGGACGGTGCTTGATTTGGGGCTGTAGGGGGCCTTGGTAGTTGGCTATTAGCTAGTTGGCTATTGGCTTTTGGGGGTATGGCAGTAAGCTATTGGCAGTCGGCTATTGGCTTTGGGTTGGTTGAACCTGATAGTTTAGTTGTTTGGATAAAAAGTAGCAGATATTGGCCATTAACCAGATTCATAGAAGTTAACTCCAAAAGCATTAAATGGTAATATTAATAAGTTAAATCAATAAGTAAATCACCAATCTGCCAAAAGCCAATGGCCAATAGCTAACGGCCAAAAGCCAATATCCAAAAGCCACTGGCCACCAGCTAACGGCCAATAGCCCCAAATCTAAGGCTTAACCTCTTCAAAATCAATATAATCCGCATCCTTCGTAGTAGATTTTGCCTGCGTCTGTACCGGCTGCTGCGCCTGGTTTTGTTGTTGCGCCTGTTGCTCCTGCATTTGCCTGAGCTTGTCTTTTACCTGTACCGTGGCCTTACTTACCGGAATTACCAGCTCAAATATGAATTTATAGAGCATATAGAGCAGGAAACCGTATATGATAATCTTGAACATAGGGGTAAAGGTAGTAACTAAATAAATACTCAACCCTGGCCCCTCACTATTCATACACTGGGAGCGTGGGTGAGTAAGAAATTTGGTAAAAATTCTCCCTTCCCCTATATTTGCATTAACAAACGAATCAAGAGAAGGGAACGGCTACCGTTCCCTTCTCCTTTTTAGGTATGGCAAACGAAGCACATTTACAGGAGATAGAAAAGCTGGTAAGCAATTTACTGGCCGATGAAACAGAATATTTTTGTGTGTCTATCCGCATCAAACCCACCCATAATGTAAAGGTATTTCTGGATGGTGACAAAGGATTGCCTATCGAAAAATGCGTACAGTTTAATCGCAAACTGTATAAGATGATTGAAGAACTGGGTATTTATCCGGAAGGAGAATTTTCATTGGAAGTATCCTCACCCGGACTGGATGAACCCTTACAACTGCACCGACAGTATGTAAAAAATATCGGAAGAGAAATAGAAGTGCTGTTTACAGATGATACACGCAAAGAAGGCAAATTGCTCGAAGTAGCAGAATCGGATATCATCATAGAATATACAGAGGGCAAAGGAAAGAAAGCGGTAACACAACAACTGGTTATTCCATTTACCAATATAAAATCAACAACCGTTCAAATTAAATTTTAAATCGTTCTGGTTTCGGCCGGAGCAGGGAACTTAAACATTAACACATGGCTAGTATCAACCTAATTGAGGCATTCCAGGAATTCAAAGACGCAGAGAATATCGACCGTCCCACGATGATGAAAGTGGTAGAAGACGTATTCAAAACCCTGCTTCGAAAAAAATATGGCAGTGACGATAATTTTGACGTGATCGTAAATGCAGAGAAAGGTGATTTGGAAATCATCCGTCGCCGTATGATTGTAGAAGATGGAGAAGTACTGGATCCACTGGCTGAAATTGGCTATTCTGATGCCTCTAAAATCGAACCCGATTTTGAAGTTGGCGAAGAATTATATGAAGAAGTGGATATGGTTGATTTTGGCCGTCGCGCCATCCTGGCCGCAAAACAAACCCTGGCCAGCCGTATCAGCGACCTGAAGAAAAATGTATTGATCAAAAAATATGGCGATCGTATTGGTGAGATTATCAGCGCCGAAGTTTACCAGGTTTGGAAAAAAGAAGTATTGTTACTGGATGAAGAAGGTAATGAACTGATCCTCCCTAAATCTGAACAGATTCCACAGGATTATTTTAAGAAAGGTGAAAATATCCGCGCGGTTGTAGCTCGCGTTGACCTGAAGAATAATTCACCTGTTATCATCTTGTCAAGAACCAGTCCGCTGTTCCTGGCCAAATTGCTCGAAATTGAAGTGCCTGAAATATTTGACGGACTGATTGCCATTAAAAAAATTGTACGCGATCCGGGAGAAAGAGCGAAAGTGGCCGTTGAATCTTACGACGATCGTATTGATCCAGTGGGTGCTTGTGTAGGTATGAAAGGAAGTCGTATTCACGGTATTGTGCGTGAATTGAAGAATGAGAATATTGATGTGATCAACTTTACCACCAATATCCAGTTACTGATCCAGCGTTCATTAACACCCGCCAAAATCAGTTATATGGAACTGGATAATGAAGGTAAACATGCAGAAGTGTACCTGAAAGCCGACCAGGTTTCTCTGGCTATCGGTCGCCGCGGGGTTAATATCAAACTGGCTTGTGAACTCACAGGTTATGAAATTGATGTGTACCGTGAAGATGAAGATGCCGTTGATGAATTTGATATTGACCTGGATGAATTTAGCGATGAGATCGAGCCATGGGTAATTGAAGAATTCAAACGTATTGGCTGTGATACTGCCCGCAGTATCCTGAAATTGACTGCAGAAGAACTGGAAAGAAGAACCGACCTGGAAAAAGAAACCATCCAGGATGTGAGAAAGGTATTACAGGAAGAGTTTGACAGAGAAGAGTAAGCAGCAATTAAGAGACTATCTTTGTCGAAGTATAGGTTCCTTCCGGAAATACACTTTGACAGATGGAGCATATAAATACAAATGAATCCTGCTGATAGAAGGCAGGGTTCTGGGACTAAAAAAAACTGAATGTCAGAACTGAAATTACCAAGACTGTTAGCAGCCGCCAAAGAGTTTAATGTGGGTCAGGACACCCTTATTGAATTCCTGGTGAAGAAAGGATTTAACCGCGATGACCTGAAGCCTACCGCAAAGCTCCAGGAAGACCAATACTATGCACTACAGGCAGAGTTCCAGGGCGATAAAGTTGCCAAGAATAAAGCCGATCTGGTAGAAATACCCAAAGGTGCACAAGGAGAAACTAAGAAAAAGAAAGACGAGGAAGAGATCACATTCAGGAAAGATGAAAAGAAAGCGGCTCCGGCAGCTCCTAAAGAAGAGCCCAAACCAGCAGAAGAAGCCCCTAAGCCTGAACTGGTAGTAACTGCACCCGCGCCTGTAGTTGCCGAAGTAGCTCAGCCGGATTTTGTAAAAATTGATGCCCCCGAACTGGAAGGCACAACTGTTGTAACCAAGATTGATCTGTCTGCTATTGACTCTTCTACCAGACCTAAAAAATCTGCCAAGAAAAAAGATGCCAAAGCAGAAGAAGAAACCATAGCTCAGGAAGAAGTTAAACCGGCTAAATCAAAAAAGAAAGAAGAAGAGATCGTTGAAAAAGCTGCTGAAACAGCGGCACCGGCTCCAACACCGGCCCCAACCCCTGTTCATGAAGAAGAAGCAGGTCCAACGATTGAAAATATCAAAGCCGATAAACTGGAAGGTCCAAAGATCCTCGGTAAAATTGAACTTCCGGTAAATAGCGATACCCGTCCCAAACCTATGGGCAGGGATGAGAAACGCAAACGCAAACGTATTCCGGTAGATAAAAAAGGAGATGGACCCGGCGGTGCGCAAACCGGCGGCGGTGCTAACCAACAGGGTACTGTTAACAGAACTGATGCCAATGGAAAACCTACCGGACCTAATCGTCCGATTGTTCCGGCCAATAATAACCGTGGCGGACAAGGCGGGGGTAATTTTAACCGACCAGCAGGTGGCGGCGGAGGTGGTAACAGAGGTGGCGGCGGTAACCGTGACAGAGGTCCACAAGTAAGAAGAGAGGATAAAGAAATTGATCAGAAAGCCATACAGGAAAAAATACGTGAAACCCAGGCCAAATTATCTGGTACTGGCGGACGTGGAAAGAGCCTGAAAGCCAAATACCGCCGAGCAAAACGCGATGAAGCGGCAGAGGCAATGGGCGAAATGACAGAAGATAATAAGCTACAGGTTACAGAATTTGTAACAGTAAGTGAACTGGCTAACCTGATGGATGTAAGCTTCGCTGATGTAATTGGCAAGTGTATGAACCTGGGGGTAATGGTATCCATTAACCAACGTTTGGATGCGGAAGTGATTGAATTGGTTGCCAGCGAATTTGGTATTGAAGTAGAATTTATTGGTATTGAAGATGCCGATGAAATGGAGGAAGAAGAAGAAGAGGATGAAGCAGAAGCATTGGTTCCACGTGCGCCTATTGTCACCATCATGGGTCACGTAGATCATGGTAAAACCTCATTACTCGATTATATCCGTAGTGCCAATGTAGTAGCAGGTGAAGCGGGTGGTATTACCCAGCATATCGGTGCCTATGAAGTAACCCTGCCTAATGGCAAAGCCATCACTTTCCTGGATACACCCGGTCACGAAGCGTTTACCGCCATGCGTGCACGTGGTGCAAAAGTTACCGATGTTGCTATTATAGTAGTTGCAGCGGATGATGCCGTAATGCCACAAACCAAGGAAGCCATCAGTCACGCACAGGCTGCCGGTGTACCCATGATTTTTGCGGTGAATAAAATTGATAAAGATGGGGCTAACCCGCAGAAAATATACGAGCAGTTATCTCAAATGAATATCCTGGTAGAATCATGGGGTGGTAAATACCAGAACCAGGAACTATCTGCCAAACAGGGATTAAACGTTGATAAACTGCTGGAAAAAGTATTGCTGGAAGCAGAAGTGCTGGACCTGAAAGCCAATCCGAAAAGAGAAGCCGCAGGTACCATTATTGAAGCTTCCCTGGATAAAGGCCGTGGATATGTTGCCACAATATTGGTACAAAACGGAACCCTGCGTCAGGGAGATCTGATTGTATCCGGGCAACATTATGGTCGTGTAAAAGCCATGTTCAATGAACGTAACCAACGCATTGAAATTGCACCACCTTCTACTCCCGTGGTAATGCTGGGATTGAATGGTGCACCACAGGCAGGTGAAAAATTCAGGGTGTTTGATGATGAAGCGGAAGCAAAAGAAGTGGCAACAAAAAGAGCCCAGTTATTGCGTGAGCAGGGACTGCGTGCCAGAAAACATATTACCCTGGATGAGATCGGTCGCCGTTTGGCACTGGGTAACTTTAAAGAACTGAACATCATTATCAAAGGTGATGTGGATGGATCTGTTGAAGCCTTGAGTGATTCTTTACAGAAATTATCTACCGAAGAAATCGCTATTCGTGTGGTACATAAAGGGGTTGGACAAATCTCTGAAAGTGATGTATTGCTGGCTACGGCTTCTGATGCCATTATTATTGGATTTAATGTGCGTCCTTCTATGCAGGCCAACAAATTGTCTGAAACAGAAGGAGTGGAAATCAAATTATATTCCATTATCTATACCGCTATCGACGAGATCAAGAGCGCTATGGAGGGGATGCTGGAGCCCAAATACCAGGAGAAGATTACCGCCAATGTGGAAGTACGCGAAGTGTACAAATTTGATAAAGCCACGGTTGCCGGTTGCTTTGTACTGGAAGGAAAGATCGCACGTAACAGTAAGATCCGTATTATCCGGGATGGTATTGTGGAGTATCCAAAAGGAGAGGGCCAAAGTGCGGAACTGGGCAGCCTGAAACGTTTCAAAGACGACGCCAAAGAAGTGGCTTCCAATATGGAGTGCGGCTTAACCATTAAGAACTATAATGATATTAAAGTAGGCGATATTGTTGAAGCCTTTGAAGAAGAGGAAGTAAAACGGACCTTGTAGAATATCGAATATTGAACAGGGGATATCGAATTTTGAAGGAAATTAACCTTAAACGCTAAACCCTAAAACATAAACCACCGCCTGCGGTTGGTTTTTGTTTTGTTAAAAGCCTTTCACAATCCCCAAAAAAGCCACTGAATAGCTATTTTTGGTTACTATTGAACAATATGAAACAGTTTATCTTAGGTATTATCATCATCGCCGGCTGTTTGGGAGGATCTGTATATGCCCAGAGTAAGAAAGTAATTGCGGATAAGATCGTGGGTCAGGTGGGTGATAAAATCATTCTCCGTTCCGATATTATTAATGCCATTGCCGATATGAAAAGGCAGGCCCAGGGTCAGGATAACAGCCTTATTCCCGATCAGTGCCAGGTACTCGAAAGCCAGTTGATCAGAAAAGCACTGGTACTGCAGGCGCAAAAAGATTCATTGCATGTTAGTGATGAGGAAGTAGATGCCGCTCTGGATAACCAGATCAGAATGTTCATACAACAGTATGGATCAAAAGATATATTGGAAGAGATTGCCGGCAAAACCGTTTACCAGATCAAAGAAGATTTTAAAGAAGGTTTCCGCGAGAAAAAATTAGCCGATCAAATGCAGAGTAAGATTGTTGACGGCGTAAAAATCACTCCTACAGAAGTAAAAGCCTATTTTGCCAAGATCCCGAAAGACAGTCTTCCATTTTATGAAAGTGAAATTGAAGTAAGTCAGATTGTAGTATATCCTAAAGCGAATAAGGATGTGGAAGAATATGTTTCCAAACAAATGTATGATTACAAAAGGCAGATAGAAGCGGGTACTAAAAAAATAGACCAGCTGGCAAAATTATACAGTGAGGATCCTGCAGTAAAAGAAAACGGTGGTCAATACACACTAAACCGGAATGATAAAAATTCATGGGATCCAACCTTTCTGTCAGCCGCTTTTCGTTTGAAGGAAGGCCAGGTATCTCCCGTCATCAAATCTAAATTCGGTTTGCATATTATTCAAATGATCAGTCGCTCAGGTGATGAAGCCGTTGTAAAACATATCCTGCGTATTCCACCGGTATCGGATGATGAGATCAATGAGGCCAAACATAAACTGGATACGGTTAGACAAAAAATCATTTCTGGATCGATGAGTTTTGGCGCAGCCGTTAGTAAGTATAGTGATGACGAGAATAGTAAATTTAATGCAGGTGCTGCTGCTTCACAAAGAGATGGTTCTACATTCGTGAATATTGATCAGTTGGATAAAGACATGATCAAACCCATCAGCGTTTTAAAACCCGGCGAATATTCACAGCCACAGGTGTATACGGATGAGCGTAACCGGAAAGTGGTAAGACTGATCTATCTAAAAAACAGAACAGAGCCGCATCGTGAAAACCTGAAAGAAGATTATAACCGGATAGCCCAAAGAGCCCAGGAAGAAAAAAGAAGCTCAGTACTGGAAAAATGGTTCAAAGAACATATTCCTACCTATTATGTACAGATTGATAAAGAATTTGGATCATGTGCGGGACTTGACGAATGGAGAAATGCCGCTGAAAATGCAGCGAAAGCCAGAAATTAAGTAAATAAAATACCAGTAAAAAAAGCCCGTTCCTGTAGGAACGGGCTTTTTTTACTGAATTATTTGGATAATTGAATGTATGTACATACATTTGTATTGTGAAACTAGAACAGGCCATACAAAGTACAAAATTTAAAAGCGAAGTGCAAAAGGCAGTATTAAATACGCTGTATACGGCTTGGTGGCTGAAAACAGTGATGAGTAAGGAATTGAAAGAGTTTGGATTAACCCATGAGCAATACAATGTATTAAGAATACTGAAAGGCAAATATCCTGAGCAAATGTGTGTGAGAGATGTGGCATGCCGGATGATTGAAAAAAGCTCGAATGTGCCCAGAATCATTGACAGACTGGAATTAAAAAAACTGGTAAAAAGGGCTACATCCCAGATAGATAAGAGGGAAACAGTAATTACCCTAACCCAGAGCGGGATAGCCATACTCGAGGCGAGTACCCGAATTTTGGATAAGTCAATGGATGATAACCGGTTTATGATGAATTGTGAGGATGCGGAAAAACTGAATTCGCTATTAGAGAGATTGCGGAAAACCGAAGAGTGATTTTTTTTAACTAAATAGGTGTATATACACATAAATAATAAATAATTAACAATGAAAACGATTTTACATACAGCAGATAGCCGGGGTCATGCCAATTTTGGCTGGCTGAACAGTTACCATAGTTTCAGTTTTGGTCATTACCATAACCCCGAGCGCATGCATTTTGGTGCATTACGGGTATTGAATGATGATACGGTAAGCGCAGGCATGGGTTTTTCAAAACACCCGCATGATAATATGGAAATTGTTTCCATTCCACTTTCAGGAGACCTGCATCATAGAGACAGTACCGGAAGGGATAAGATCATTCGCCAAAATGATGTACAGATCATGAGTGCCGGTTCGGGTATAGAACATAGCGAAATGAATGCGAATAAGGATAAGGAAGTAAAATTTCTACAGATCTGGGTATTCCCCAAGAACAGAAATATTGCTCCCCGTTATGAGCAGAAAACATTTCTGCCAACCGATAGGGCCAATCAATTGGTAACCGTAGTGGCACCTGATGATGAGAAAGCCGTATGGATTAACCAGGATGCCTGGTTTTCATTAGCCAACTTATCAAAAGAAGGTACAACAGAATATACTATCCGCAAAAACGGAAATGGGGTATATGTATTTGTGCTAACAGGAAATATAACCATCGGAGATCAGGTATTATCACAAAGAGACGGCCTGGGCATTTCAGAAACCGATTCCATTCAAATATTGGCAAACACCGATGCGGAATTTTTATTGATCGACATACCCATGAAAATTACAGGAGAATAAAATGGCAACGAACAGGACCATCAAATCAATTTTATATGCACAGCCTATGGATATGGGTGGCATGCCTATCAGGCAGCCTTTCCCTTCACGCAAAGCTGAACAGATTGATCCGTTTTTATTATTGCACCATGCCGACCTGAAAGTACCCACGCATATTGCACCCAAACATGCAGGTGTTGGTCCGCATCCGCATCGCGGTTTTTCGCCTGTGAGTTTTATTTTCAAAGGTGGTGTGCATCATCGTGATAGCCGGGGCAATGATAATATCGTTTATGCCGGAGGAACCCAATGGATGAATGCCGGAATGGGCATCATACATAGTGAAAGACCCCCTGAAAATATTCACGCATTAGGTGGCAAACAGGAATTGATCCAGTTATGGGTAAATACACCTGCCAAACATAAAATGGATATCCCTGCCTATTATCCACTTACGAAAGAGCAAACACCCGTGCTCCATTCCGCTGATGGATTAACATCGGTAAATATTATTTCAGGAACACTGGATGGAATAACCGGCCCTATCCATCCATTATCGCCGGTAAATACATTCACTGCCGAAATGAAACAGGGAGCAAAATTCTTTTTTAGTATCCCCGCTTCTCATAATGCGTTTATCTATGTGATGGAAGGTCAGGTAAAAGTTACCGGTGACAGCAATGTAGAAGAGAAATATGTTGCGGTATTCAATCTTGACGGAGAAGGATTTGAACTGGAAGCAGTACAAAACACCCGCTTATTCTTAGGAACCGGTGAACCCCTCAACGAACCCGTTGCTTCTCATGGTCCCTTTGTAATGAATAACCAAACCCAACTCATGGAAGCTTTCCGCGATTACCAACAAGGAAAGATGGGTGTTTTAATCGAAGAATAAACAACTATCAACTATCATCAACCCTAAATTTTAAACAATAAACCCTAAACTAAACAAAATGTCAACTTACAAAATCGACGCCGCCCACAGTGAAATCACTTTTAAAGTGAAACACCTGATGATTACTTCTGTAACCGGAAGCTTTACAAAATTTGATGCAACCATGGAAGCTGAAGCTGCTGATTTCAGCGATGCGAAAATTTCATTTGAAGCAGAAACCGCCAGTATCAGCACCAATAACGAACAGCGTGATGGTCATTTACAGAGTGAAGATTTTTTTGCAGCCGCAAAATATCCTACCCTGTCTTTTGTATCTACTTCTTTTACAAAAGTTACTGCTGAAGAATATGTTCTTAACGGAAATCTTACGATCAAAGGCATAACCAAACCCGTTCAACTGGCTGTAGAATATGGTGGAACTGCTACTGATCCTTATGGACAGGTTAAATCAGGTTTTGAAATCGGCGGAAAAATCAACCGTCAGGATTTTGGCCTGGTATGGAGCGCAACAACCGAAGCCGGTGGTATTGTAGTTAGCGACGAAGTAAAACTTCATTTCAACGTACAAATGATCAAACAAGCCTAACAAAAAAACCATCAACCAAAAAACAACCCTAAACCCATCACCCTAAACCCACCTATCACTTTCAACAACTACAAACCATCAACTAGTAACCATGAAACTCCTAACCAATATCCCGGTCTATTTGCTATCACTCATTTATTTGGTATTCGGCTCTAACTATTTTTTACATTTTATTCCAATGCAATCTATGTCCGGTGATGCGGGTACCTTTATAGGGTTATTATTTACCACCAAATTTTTGCTCTTTGTAAAAATAGTAGAACTGGCTTGTGGTGTATTGATGATTATTCCTAAAACACGTGCATTGGCATTATTACTGATTGCACCTATTTCAGTGAATATTTTATTGTTTGAGTTGTTGATTGCACATCAGCCAGGCATAGGTATTTTACTCGTATTACTGAATGCAGTAGCTATCTATGTAAAAAGGACTAATTATATAGGTATTATCCAATAACTGTATGGAAGACTAAATAAGTAACGTATGACAAAAGCCAGTATTGCTTCCACAAATTATCAGGTGCAATTAGAGAATGGAAGACATAAATTTTCAGCAGATGAACCAAAGGAATTAGGTGGAGCAGACACTGCTCCCGCACCTGATGAATTGCTGGAAGCATCACTGGCCAGTTGTACAGCAATTACTTTACGGATGTATGCAGATAGAAAGAGATGGATAGTTCCGGGTATTGAAGTAACAGTTTCATTGGAGAGAATAGAAGGGAAAACAGTATTTACCCGGCAGATTACTATCCATGGAGAGATTGCTGAAGATCAAAAGCAAAGACTTTTGCAAATAGCCAAAGCCTGCCCTGTGTCTAAAACATTATTGGGTGAGATAGAGATCAATAGTAATATTCAATAAAGTTGATTGAACAGTAGGCAAAGTTTTTTGTTATAGATAATGAAGTAGTCATAATCTAAAAATTGGGTGATTGCTTTAGCAGGCAGATTGTTTTATCGTAAAATAGAGTATATGAATATCGAAATTATATCAGGCAGCCCCAGAAAGGATAGTGTTTCCAACAGGGTTGCGCTGTTTTTAAAGAAATACCTGACAGAGAAAACTAGCCATACTGTAAATATTATTGATGTGCGTGAATGGAACCTTCCTTTGTTGCAGCATGTAT
The DNA here is from genome assembly GCA_903913355.1 of uncultured Bacteroidota bacterium. Lineage (GTDB taxonomy): Bacteria > Bacteroidota > Bacteroidia > Chitinophagales > Chitinophagaceae > Sediminibacterium. Next base: position 13,918 of record CAIWKU010000246.1, read on the forward strand.
TTATGAGTGTAGATAAGACCCCTGAAGCCTATAAACCCCTGGCAGAAAGAATGTTTGCTGCCGATGCGTATATTTTGGTAACACCGGAATACAATGGCAGCTATTCGCCGGCCTTGCAAAACCTGCTGGATCATTTCCCCAAACAGGGACATAAAGCTTTTGGCATTGTAACCGCTTCGCCTGGTGCTATGGGCGGAATGCGGTCCAGCCAGCAATTGCTGCTGTTGATACCCGCTTTATTTGGTATAGCTTCTCCTTATATGCTGGTTACTCCCATGGTTGATAAGAAATTTGATGCAGAGGGTAACCTGACGGACCCCTCTTTTGAAAAGAATATTGAGCAGTTTACCAATGAGTTTTTGTGGTTGGCAGAGTCGGTACACCCGGAAATTGCCCCTGTATACAATTAATCTAAGAAAATGTGGCGGAGTTGTAACTTCGCCACTTTCTTTTAATAACCATCATGAGCGACGATATCAAACACGAATGTGGCCTGGCCTTCATTCGATTGCGAAAACCTTTCTCTTATTACCTTCAGCAGCATGGAGCTGTAACCTATGGCCTGAATAAGCTATACCTGCTGATGGAAAAACAGCATAACCGCGGACAGGATGGTGCCGGAATCGCAGCCGTAAAATTGAATACCGAACCCGGTAATCCTTTTTTACATAGAATGCGCAGCAATGCACAGCAACCCATTGCCGATCTTTTCTTTAGAATCGGACAGGAAATAACTGAACTGGAGAAATACCAACCCGATATCAAATCACACCCCGGCTTAATGAAAGGGCACCTGCCTTTTTTGGGGGAACTTTTATTAGGACATCTTCGCTACGGCACACAGGGAAAAAATAATGTAGAATTCTGTCACCCTTTTATCAAAAGAGACCTGATGCCGGGTAATAATATTGCCCTGGCAGGGAATTTTAACCTGGTGAATACGGATGAGCTATTTGATCTCATTAATATGAGTCCGGGTGAATTTCAAAAGCAAAGTGATTTGGCTGCTATGTTAGAAGTGATTCATCATTTTCTGGTGAAAGAAGATCAACTACATCCGAATGCAGCAGATATTGGGACCGTACTCAAAAAAGCCGCCCCCTTATTTGATGGAGGCTATACAGTAGGCGGGTTATTGGGTAATGGATTTAGTTTTGTTTTACGTGATGCACATGGTATTCGTCCCGCCTATTATTATATCAATGATGAAGTAATTGTTGCTGCCAGTGAAAGAGCCGCTATCAGGACTACCTTTAACGTGGGTGAAAATGAAGTGTTGGAACTGATGCCAGGTATGGCATTAATTGTGGATGATCATGGCAATTACAAACTGGAAAAAATACTCGAACCCAAGGAAAGAAGGGCCTGTAGTTTTGAACGGATTTATTTTTCTCGAGGCAGTGATGAAAAAATATACCGCGAAAGAATTGCACTAGGTCACCATTTAAGCAAAACAGTGCTGGAAAGCATTAGTTACGATCTGAAGAACACGATTTTCTCTTATATCCCTAATACCGCCGAAGTAGCTTTTTATGGATTGGTAAAAGGCATGGAAGAATACCTGAATAAAATCAAAGTAGAAAGGATCCTGAGTTGGGGGAATGATTTTACGCCCGAGAAACTGGAGGAAATGGTAAACCGGAAAATCCGCCAGGAAAAAATCGCTATCAAAGATGTAAAACTGCGCACGTTTATTACCGAAGATGCTAACCGGAATGAAATGGTTCAGCACGTGTATGATATCACCTACGGAACGGTCAAAAAAAATGAAGATACCCTGGTTGTGATTGATGATAGTATTGTAAGAGGCACTACGCTGAAAGAAAGTATTGTTAGAATGCTATCCAGACTGCAACCCAAAAAAATCATTGTGGTTTCCTCTGCCCCACAAATACGTTACCCCGATTGCTATGGTATTGATATGAGTAAACTGGGCGATTTTATTGCATTCCGTGCAGCTATCGCCTTGCTAAAAGAAAGAGATATGGAATATATTCTCAAAGAAGCCCATGAAAAAATCACTGAACT
>CAIWKU010000247.1 GCA_903913355.1 uncultured Bacteroidota bacterium
ACCCGCTGAAATTAATTGCGCCATACTATCCAGGTTACCAATACTTCCTTCCGGCCATATGAATCCATGATTGATTTCATTACCAATCTGCACCATATCGGGTGTGGTGCCCTGGTCTTTTAATTCCTGTATCACTTTTTTCGTATACTCATACATCGCTTTCTTCAGTTCAACAAATGACAGGTTGCGCCAGGCAGCCGGCTTATATTGCTTTTCCGGGTCAGCCCAATAATCACTGTAATGAAAGTCCAGTAACCATTTCATACCCGCAGCTTTTATTCTTGTTGCCATCTGTTTGGTATGAGCTAAATCACAGAAACCTTTTTTGGGAGAATAACCGCTATCGCGGGAAGGATCGTTAAAAATTCTTAACCTGATATAGTTAAAGCCATGATCTTTCATGATAGCAATGGGGTCTTTTTGAACTCCTTTATCAGAAAATTTGATACCTCTGTCTTCGAGTTCAGGCAAAAAAGAAATATCGGCACCCAGCATTTTTGTTGCTTCCCTTGGTTTTTCTGCTTCTCCTTTCAATTCATAAGTTTTATCCATACTGGTATTTCCAACAGCAGCTGGCGATATGGTAACGATTTTGGTTGATCCGGTAAATAACCCGGCAGCTTTTGCTTCAAATTTAATAGAACCCGGATCTGTTGTGGATTGAATAATCACCTGGCATTTACCATTAAACAAGGATCTTTGCCATGTTCCATCAGTACATTTATCAGGTTCATGGCTGCTTGGGTCACCATTGCCAACGCCTATAATTTTCCCATTACCGGATATAGAGAATTTGATCATATTATCGGCATCCGGTACTTCACGTCCATCTTTATCAACAGCACTAATATTGATAATGCTTATATCTTTTCCATCAGCAAGCAGGGTGGTCTTATAGGGTGTCATAACTACTTCAATAGGTTGGCCGGTTGTTTCTACTTTAGTTGTAATTTTTTTTCCTTTTTTATAAGCTACTGCTTCCAGCGTTCCCGGCTGATAGTTTACCATCCATTGCAAATGACCGTTTCGTGGCATCTCTTTTTTGCCCAAACTTTTTCCGTTTAAAAACAATTCAACATTATCGGCATTACTATTTACCCATACATCAATAGGCTGGCCCCGTTTATCACGCCAATTCCAATGGGGTGAAATATGCAAAACATCTTTATCAGTCCACCAACTCTGGTAATAATAATAGATATTTTTAGGAAATCCGCATATATCCATTACCCCAAAATGAGAGTTAATATTTGGCCACTGGTAAGGAGTGGGTTCGCCACGATAATCAAAGCCTGTCCAGACAAACCCTCCAAGCCAGTATGGATTTTCAGCAGCTAATTTCCACCAATCTTCTGCTTTACTTGCCCACCAGGGAGCTGTAATATCCTGGTCAGGCAGGTATGCTCTGGTACTGTCTTTTTCATAAATACCCCGGGTTGTTACGGTGCTGCCCATTTCGGTGCCCAGCAAGGGTTGATCGGGGTGGTCTCTATGATAATCTGCTACTGCAAACTGGCGATAATTAAATCCGCGGATAGGTATTACTTCATTGATTCCGGTAAAAGTATTGGGCAGATCAGCCGCATAGGTACTGGTTCTTGTTGGGTCTAATTCATTTTGTTTTAACAATAGGGTTTGTGCAATTCTTTTCCCATTACTGTTTGTTTGTATCCATCCCTCTTCATTTCCGATTGACCAAAGAAATACTGACGGATGATTCCTGTCACGCAAAATCATTTTCTCAAATTGCGAAATATATTCAGGGCTGCTGTTCAATAAACGATTCTCATCTAATACCAGCATTCCAAGACTGTCGCAAGCATCGAGAAAGGACGGAGTGGGCGGATTATGGCTGGTTCTGCATGCATTTGCACCCATATTCTTCAATAGTCCAATTCGATAATATTGCAAATAGTCAGGCATAGCGGTTCCCACACCTGCATGGTCCTGGTGATTATTAACACCCTGTATTATAACATGAATGCCGTTTAGAAAGAACCCTTGTTTTGCATCAAACCGAAGGGTTCTGATACCAAATCGTTCTTTAACCCTGTCAACAATTTTATCTCCGGCTTTCACCACTGAAACAACCCGGTATAAATATGGATCATCCAAAGACCATAGATGCGGGTTACTTAGCGTAATTTTTTGTTTCAGTTTTCCACTTGCATTCACGGCTAAGGAAAAAGGCTCTTCATTGGTTATAGCCAATTGTTTCCCGTCACGATCAGTTATATAAGAATATACAGTGCAATTAGCCGGTAAATTATTTTGATTCTCTATACTCGTTTCAATATTTACGATGGCAGTTTTTTCTTTTACTTCTGAATAAACAAATAATCCGCCGTCAGAAATATGCATATTTGCATATTCATTTAAACATACATTCCTGTAAATTCCGGCACCCTCATAAAACCATCCTTCGTATTGTGTGGCATCCACCCTTACAACCAATACATTATCCTTATCAAACCTGATATAATCTGTTATATCATAGGAGGCGCCTATATACCCACTCACATTATTACCAAGATAAAAACCATTCAACCAGATGCTCGCATTCCTGAATATTCCATCAAACTGAATTTGAAAACGATTGCCTGAGTCAATATTGGATATGGTAAAATGTTTGCGATACCAACCTATACTGGTTTCCGGGAAAAGTCCACCCACTGGTTTATACCCATGCGATTCAACTTCTGGATCCGGGCTATTTACAAAGGGTAATTCAACCGCCCAATCATGCGGCAGATCTAGTTTTCTCCAGGAACTGTCATTCAATCTATTATCAATAGCTGTATTTATTGCGGCCCCTGATTTTGAAAAAATAGTGGCTATGCCATAATTAAAATCTTTACCCGGGTCAGAGGCATTTCCAAAATGAAATTTCCAGTTTTCATTGATATTGATCTTCTTTCTTGAGAATTCCTGTGCGTAACAAATAGACAGACAAAAAAAAAGAAAGCTGGTACTCAAAATAGCTTTCAAAGAAGCGTGTTTCATATAACATTGTTTAAAAGGGCTATTAAAACTACTTATTCTTTTGACCCATATTGCTTATACACTTAACTGATTGAAAATATATTGAAGCATAAAGTCGCTAAGTTGAGAAATCTACTTATTCGAATCAGCTTTACGGATTTCAATGTCTTATTCTATCGGTATATAAGTCTTCGCCTAATAAACAAATTTTCGTATTTTTTACATTGATTATCAAATAAATTATAAATATTTTAATCTGATATATATTATTGTCATATTTTGGGCAGGCAGGAATGGCATAAGGGACTATGGTTAGTTTTAGTTCATTCGTAAAAGACCACTGATTGGTTTTGTATCGGCAGGTGATTACATGACAGATATTATTATCTTTAGCCAAATACCTGTTTATGAAAAAATATTTTTACCTCACACTTATTCTGTCCCTGTCAGCCGCCTGGAATAATTCAGATTCCCCTAAAAGGAGATTCGTAGATGTACCTGGCTTAGATGCTTCCATAAAACCCGGTGATAATTTCTTCCGTTATGTGAACGGACGCTGGTATGATACTGCAAAGATTGCTGCCGATCAGGCAGGTATAGGCTCTTATTCGTTTCTGAATATCCCTCAAAAAGAATTGCTGCAACATATATTGGATAGCATTTCAAAAAGAACCCATACTCCCGGAAGTGTTGACCAAAAAGTGGGTGACTTCTATGCTTCCGGAATGGACACAGCAACTATTAACAAACGTGGTTATGAACCCATTCAACCCATTTTAAAACGTATTGATGCCATCAGCGATTTGCCATCGATGCTCAAATTTGTGGCCATTGAACTAAAGGCCGGTAACCGGTCTATCATTGGTTTCGGCATTTCGCCCGATGATAAAAACAGCAATATCAATATTGCCCATGCTTACCAAACAGGTATTGGTTTGCCAGACCGGGATTATTATTTTAAAACAGATCCGTCTACCCTACACATTCAGGAGGCGTATAAAAAATATCTTATCCAGTTGTTTAGATTAACTGACATTGATCCAACTGGGGCAGAAAAAAACGCAGCGATTGTTTACGATCTTGAAAAACAAATTGCCGCTTCACATAAAACCAATATTGAACTGAGAGATGTGAAAGCTAACTACAATAAAATAGCCATAACATCCCTTACTCAAACAGAACCCAATCTGAGTTGGTCAACGCTGCTTGTGAACCTCGATGCAAAAACCGACACTATCGACATCGGTCAACCCGCCTATTACGGTAAGTTAAATGAGTTGTTAGGATCCATTTCCATACATGACTGGAAAATCTATTTGAAAGCGGGCACTTTGAAAACCTATGCTGAAGCGCTGAGCAAACCATTCACAGATGCATCTTTTGAGTTCGCCAAAGTACTGTCCGGACAAACCGTCCAGAAATCACGCAGACAGATCATGACGCAAAATGTGGATGTTTTTCTGGGCCAGGCATTAGGACAATTGTATGTGAAAAGGTATTTTAATGAGGACGCAAAAAAACGTGTGCTGGCATTGGTAAATAACCTGCAAAAATCTTTCGAAAACAGGATCAATCACCTCGACTGGATGAGCGACAGCACTAAACAAAAAGCAAAAGAAAAACTATATGCGATTACAAAAAAAATAGGTTACCCTGATAAATGGCGGAATTATGACCAGGTACAGATTGATAGAACCAAATACTTCGAAAACCTACTCGCACTTGGCAAGAATCAATACCTGTTTCAACTGGCGAGACTCAACAAACCAGTTGATAGAACAGAATGGGGTACAACACCTTCTACCGTTACTGCCTATTACAATCCATCCTTTAATGAAATTGTTTTCCCCGCCGGCATTTTACAATTCCCCTATTTTGATTTCCTGGCAGATGATGCCATTAACTATGGAGGAATCGGCATGGTGATTGGTCATGAAATGACGCATGCTTTTGATGACCAGGGGGCGCAATTTGATAAAGATGGAAATGTAAAAAATTGGTGGACAAAAGAGGATTACGAAAAGTTCAAGGCAAAAACTAAAATGGTGGTGGACCTGTATAGTTCCTTCACTGTATTAGATAGTATTCATGTTAAAGGCGCACTTACCCTGGGAGAAAATACAGCAGATAATGGAGGGATTGCCATTGCCTATGATGCATTTAAAATGACCAGGCAGGGGCAAGATACTTCTCGAATTGACGGGTTCACACCGGATCAACGATTCTTCTTATCTATTGGCAGAATATGGAGAGTGAAAACAAGGGATGCCTTTATGCTTACTTATGTAAACACGAATCCGCATTCACCAGCCATCTGGCGTGTAAATGGTCCACTAATGAGCTTTGCACCATTTTATAAAGCATTTCATGTACAACCTGGTGATAAAAATTATTTACCAGAAGACAAGAGAATAAAAATTTGGTAGTAGTATTCGTTAGCTATTCATTTCTCCCAATAGTAATAGAACTACTAAGCGATTGTTTGAAGAGGTATCCTACTGATAAATAAAAATGAAAGCCACTTTTACTAAGTGGCTTTCATTTTTATTTAT
>CAIWKU010000248.1 GCA_903913355.1 uncultured Bacteroidota bacterium
GTTGCCACTGATAGCCCTACATAATCGGGTTTAACAGGAAATAATTTGTGCATTCTTTCCACCAAAACCAGGGTCTGAATAGACAATGGATGAAAAGATAATAATGGCTTTAATGCATATAATAAGGTTCTGCCACTATTGGTTACATCATCTGTGATTACAATATGCTTATTGTTCAGGTCCAATTGCTCACTTAATTCAACGGTGGTAGGATGATCTTTATCCAACAATACTGAAATAATTTGTATAGGATTGGTCAGGTATTCCTTCAAAGCTGCCCCTGTTTTTTCGGCAATAACAGTTCCGCTATTCCTGATTCCGATGATGATTACCGGTGCAGAATCCCCACTAAGGTCCTCAGCCAATTCCAGCACCATACGCTGCAATTTCTGATCGGCCATTTCTTTGTTCAGAATATAATTTTTCCCAGACATAATCCTCTATTTAGGTTTCAAATGTAATAACAATAAAAGCATCCTGCGATCCTGTTTGCCAGACACCCAAAACCGCTAACTTAGCATATTAACTCTAAGGTATGCACTATCTACCCCAAATAATATTTCTGGTACTTTCTATTGCCGGGATTGGCATTTTTTCAAGAAAAATAGCTGAGATCAGAAGAAATATCTTCTTAGGTAAACCCGAAAACCTGAACAATCAACCTGGAAAACGAATCCGAAATCTGCTTTTGCTGGCATTGGGACAGAAAAAGATGTTCAAAAACCCGCTGGTTGCCATTATGCACCTGGTGATTTATGCCGGTTTTATTATCATCAATCTGGAAGTGCTGGAAATTATTCTGGATGGGGTATTCGGTACACACCGCTTATTTGCCGCTCCATTAGGATCTCTTTATAACTGGCTGATCAATGGTTTCGAGTTTCTAGCCGTTGGGGTAATTGCAGTATGTATCATGTTTCTCTTAAGGAGAAATCTGATAAAGCTGAAACGTTTCATTAGTAAGGACCTCGATGGCTGGCCAAGATCAGATGCGAATTATATATTGATTACTGAAATTATATTGATGAGCCTGTTTCTCATCATGAATGCGACCGATCAATTATTGCAAGCCAGTGGCAATGAACATTATCATATAACCGGGGTTTTCTTTTTCTCACAAAAAATCGCTCCTGTTTTTTCCGGGTTGTCGCAAAGCAGTCTGGTAATTTTAGAAAGAAGCTGTTGGTGGTTTCACATCATCGGAATTTTTGTATTTCTGAATTACCTACCCTATTCCAAGCACCTGCATATTATTATGGCTTTCCCAAATGCCTATTATGCCAGACTCGAATTGCCGGGTAAAATGAATAATATGCCTGCAGTACAAAATGAAGTATTGTATGCCATTCAACCGGAAATTGCCCCTACCGATACCGCTACGCCCGCTCATTTTGGGGCTAAAGATGTATTTGAACTAAGCTGGAAAAACCTGTTGGATGCCTATAGCTGCACAGAATGTGGCAGGTGCACTGCTGCTTGTCCCGCCAATATTACCGGCAAGCTCTTAAGCCCCAGAAAGATCATGATGGCCACACGTGACAGGCTCGAAGAAGTAGGCAAGAATATAAATACCCATAAGCAGTTTCTAGATGATGGAAAATCGCTGCTACATACTTATATCAGTATAGAAGAATTAAGGGCCTGTACTACCTGTAATGCCTGTGTAGAACAATGCCCGGTAAGCATTTCTCCCCTTGAAATCATATTAGAATTACGCCGGTCACTTATTATGGAAGAGAGTAATGCCCCCCAGGAATGGAATAGTACGTTCAGCAATATCGAAAACAATTTTGCACCCTGGAAATTTTCGCCGGATGACAGAGATCAGTGGATAAGGGATATCGAATAAGGAATTACGAATAATGGTTGGGGATATTGGGAAGATATATTCGTCCGGGTAAATTATTTGAGTAAGGTCCATCAACTTCTGGTTAACTTTTCATCCCGCTTGTTTGTGATGAATTTTCAAATTACCCAATTTTCAAATTTTCAAATTAAATCCAAGGCTTATAGACCATCCTGTACAACTGAATCAAAGCAGTAATCAATAAGATGATACCCATGATTTTGTTCATTGTGTGGTTAGTGGTTTTCATTTTTGTAACCAGCCAGTTGCCCCCGTGTATATATACAGCTAAGCCTGCCAGAGTGCCCGTTCCGGCACCGATGGTGAAGCTATTGAAAGGAATTGTTGCAACGGGTAACACTTTTGCCTGAATAAGGGTGGATGTCCATAAAAACCAAAACGGGATTTGTAATGGATTGAGGGCACTCATGCTAAGTCCGAGTACAAACCTGTTTAACTTATTATCCAGTAAGAATGATTTCTTTTTTTTGCCTGATTTTTCTTTTCTGGCTGTGTGAAAGCACATAATACCCAAAAACAGAAAAAGAACTACCGTAACCCAACCCAGGGCTATAAAAAATATTCGATGTTGTACAACCCAATTCATGCCTGTTAAAGCAAACCGGAGATAGATCATTTCTACAATAGCTACCCCAATAGCAAATTTCCAGGCAGACAGGAAGCCTTCCTGTATACAGATTTGTGTGGAAGTAAAACTCATATTTCCGAGGGGTAACTGGCCAAGAAAACTTACCAGGAACCCCATAAAAATGATATATACCATAGAACTTGAAAATACAATAAGTCTTCGAATGCTGAATAAAATGGAAAGGATATGGTAAGGTGAATCTGTTTGACAGATCCGGATCTCAGGCTATATTCTATATCCGATATTCCTTCGATTTCTCCTAATTTCGTATAAATCTTTGGGCATGAAAGTACATACAATGGCAGAACTGATGATGGCTGGCGAAACGCCTGAAATATTATTCTGGGTAGGTTGTGCGGGTAGTTTTGACCAGCGTGCACAAAAAATAACCAAAGCGTTTGCAGCAATTCTGGATAAAGTGGGCATCCGATATGCCATACTGGGTAAAGAAGAAGCCTGCACCGGCGATCCTGCGCGTCGCGCGGGTAATGAATTCCTGTTTCAAATGATGGCTTACCAGAATATTCAGGTTTTAAATGGTTATGGTATCAAAAAGATTGTCACTACCTGTCCGCATTGCTTTAATACCCTTAAAAATGAATACCCGGAACTAGGTGGCCATTATGAAGTAACCCACCATACCGGCTTTCTACAGCAGTTGATAGAGGAAGGAAAAATTAGAATGAAAGAAAAAGGGAGTTTTTCCGGAAAGAAAATTTCTTATCATGATAGTTGTTACCTGGGTCGTGCTAACCATATATATGAAGCCCCCCGTAAAGTGTTGGAAGCATTGGATGCAGAATTGGTTGAAATGAAACGTTGTCGCAGCAATGGACTATGCTGCGGTGCAGGTGGAGCGCAAATGTTTAAGGAAGATGAACCAGGACAGAAAAGAATCAATATGGAAAGAGCTGATGAAGCGCTGGAAACCGGTGCGTCGTTTATAGCGGCTGCCTGTCCATTCTGTAATACCATGATGACCGATGGAGTAAAAAACAGAGAAAAAGAGAATGATGTGGCTGTGATGGATATTGCGGAGATGATCTTAACTGAAATGGAATAGCTATTGAACTGAGATTCCCTCCATTTTAAGTTGCAAAATCAGTATTTTTACTTTATGAATCTTGCTTACAAACATTTAATCCCTGAAGACTTTCATCCAAGTTCAAGAGTATGGATATACCAGAGTAACCGTTTATTTTCAATTAGTGAGGCGCTTGAAATTGAATTACTGTTGACTGATTTTCTTCAAAAATGGAATACCCACGGAACGCCTGTAAAGGGTTATGCTAATTTATTGTTTGGACAGTTTATTGTATTAATGGCCGATGAAACTTTTACTGGTGTAAGTGGCTGTAGCACCGACAGCTCGGTTCATTTGATTAAAAAGATAGAAGAACTTTTTAAAGTGGATATGTTTAACCGGCAGAACCTGGCTTTTGTGATAAAAGAAAATATACAAACCCTTCCTTTACCGCAATTAGGATACGCTTTTGAGAACCACTTTATTGATGCAGATACTTTGTATTTTAATAACCTGGTTTTAGACAAAATTTCTTTATTGGAGAAATGGATTATTCCTGTTAAGGATAGTTGGCTGTCTGCTAAAATACCCGTAAAAAAACTTACCGGGGCTTAGTCTGTTATTTTCTAAGTCCTTATTTACTTCTTTTCAATCTGTCCAGAGCCTGTTTTTTCTGTTTATCATCCAGATCGCTTTTCATAAAGCTTCTGCTGATTTGGTAGCTGATTGTTAAGCGATAATTACGAGTATTGCTGGTACTATAACTTTCAATTGCAAAATTAGGTGCATAGGTATTGCTATGATAGATCTGAGATCCAAATGGATCCAATGCAGATAGACCAATCATCAATTTTTTATTGAAGAATTTTCGTTGGATACTGATACTCATATTGATATTGCTTCTCGAATTTCCCTGCGGACTGGCAAAGCGGTTATACCGGTTGTTGGCCTCTATGATGGTAAAGTTATCGGGCGAATAGCTATAATTCAGTGCCGAATAAATACTGCCCCCATCATGGTAGAGATATAATTGCTTTTCAATATCACTAAACTGGGTATAGTTATATCCCCCACTTATATTTACCCTGAATTCTTTGGTTACGGTAATCCCTGCCCAAAGACTGGCCCCCATTTCCTGCTGATCTGAAATATTTTTATAAGTAGTTTGTGTTTTACCGCTATCTACGAGGGTGCGAATAGAATTGAACACATTTTTAACACGATTATATCCTAAGGATGCGTTCATGCTCAATTTTTTATCGGAATAACCAACACTAAGGTCAAAATTATCAATTAGAGAAGGTGATAGATATGGGTTACCAAAACGGATATTATATGGATCTCCATAATCGATACTAGGATTCAATTCTGTGATTCCGGGTCTGCGAATGGTTTCTCTGAATGTCAATGAAACATTGAACATTTTTGAAAGATCTTTTCTGAAAGTGATATTGGGTAACAGGCGCCAATACCCGTTATTGGCATTGGGAGCATTGCCTTTAATAAACCGAAAATCGGTTGCCGTATATTCCGCCTGTGCACCGGTAATCATTCGCCATTGAAATGGCAGGGCCAATACCAGGCCAATTCTTGCTGTTAGTATTGATTGATTAAAATAAAAATCATTACTCAGTAATGTGTTGGGTATATATGTTTGACTAAGTCCACTTAAAAAACTGGTATTTAAAATATTATGGTATGAATTGGAAGAATAGGTAATACCCGAAGTTAAAAAAGTGGTACCCGTATCATTTAAAGGCTTATTGTAATAGGTGTTTATATAATAGGAAGTTACATAGTTATTCGTAAGTTGAATTTGCGTAGAATCAAGTCCGGTTGGCAGAAAATCATTTTGCAGGAACTGCTGGTAAAAATTTCGATTATTGTCATTCTTACTGATATTATATCCAGCAAACACTTGTAATTTTTCAACAGGATTTACTCCCTTCCATTGATAGGAACCGGAAAAACCATGATTATACGAATCACCGGTATAATGACTGTTTCTTGAACTGGCACCATATACATTATGCAGGCTATCCAGGTTGCTATAAAGGGTAGTACTGTTATTATTGGCAAAACTCATATTACCCTGGTAAACAAAGCTGATTGAATTTCGCTTATTAAAATCATAGTCAGTTTGAATTCGGGTATTGGGATACCAGTTACGATTGTGATAAGAAGACTGGGTATAAAAATAGTTGACAGAATCGCTGTAAAAATTTTCTCTGTGAGAATAGGAATTGCCCACACCTTCGCCTGATCCCAATCCAACATTTGCATTGAAATTCAATTTACCGCTGCGATAATTATAATTTCCATAAATATTACCTTCTCCCCTTGTTCCACCACTGGCTGTAACCCTTTCATATATGCCTATTCTCCCTTTTTTGGTAACAATATTGATAACACCTCCGGGGTAAGTGGCATATTCGGGTGGCGGATTCAGCATGATCTCAACCTTATCAATCACATTAGCAGGCAGGCTTTCCAAAAGGTCTGAGAGTTGTTGCCCAGATACATTTACCGGCTTTTCATCCATTAAAATAAGAGGCTCCTTTCCTCGAAGTAATAAAGTACCATCCGGATTGGCATTGACCAGGGGCATATTTTTCAGCATTTCCGATGCGCTGCTGCCATTACTCAAAGGACTTTCCGCAACATTATACGCGATCTTACCATCCTTATTTTCAATCAGGGGTTTTTCAGAATAAACCACTACTTCGTTTAATGAGTTGGAAGTTTCTTTTAATAAAAGATCCCCCAGATTAAACTCATTTCTTTCTGCGCGCAAATGAATACTATCCATGCCAGTTTTGGCATATCCTACTGTGTTAATTACAATACGATAGTACCCGTATTCAAGGTTTTTAAACTCAAAAATCCCGTTTTGATCAGTGGCAATAGTAAAAAGAGGATGTGAATCTCCGGAAAAAGCAAGGATGATGGTTGCATACGCAAGAGGCTTGCCGGATTTAGCATCCTGCACATTCCCTGAAATAATTCCCGTTTGCTTTTTTTCCTTACTACTGTTAGTTTGCGCACTACTGTGCAAACTGAAACCTAACAATATAAGTGCCAGAATCCATTTATACATGAAAGTTTGCTAGGCAGCAAAATAAGCTATAACCTGCTATTTTTTCAAATAATTGTATTTCTCCGGCTATTTTTGTCATTACAATCGGTGAATATGTATATCGTTTATGGAATACCCAACTGCAATACGGTAAAAAAAGCCATTACCTGGTTACAGGAACATAAAATTTCATATGAGTTCCATGATTATAAAAAGAAAGGGATCAGTTCTGCAAAACTGAGTGAATGGAGTAAGCAGGTTGGTTGGGAAATGTTGCTTAACCGGAAAGGAACTACCTGGAAGCAATTGGATCAATCCTTACAGAATTCTATCAAGTCGGAAAAGTCTGCTGTTTCATTATTGATTGAGAAAACTAGTGCTATTAAACGCCCTTTGATAGAAAAGAATGGAAAAGTAGTGGTGATTGGGTTTGAGGAAGGTTTGTATAAAAGACTTTTTTAGGTGTAACCTAGGTGTTTTTTTAGCCACAGATGCACGGATTTGAAAAGATTATTTTAGTAGTTCACTTAGTTTGCGGTTTAGGTCTTCACCACGAAGATCCCGTGCGATGATTTTTCCGGTTGGATCTATGAGCATATTGGCGGGAATGCTTTGAATATGATATAGCTGAGCTACTGCGTTATTCCAGTATTGAAGGTCGCTCACATGGGTCCAAGTGAGGTTATCGGCCTGAATGGCCTGTATCCAGTTGGGTTTTGCCTGATCGAGAGATACACCTAATACTGTAAAATTTTTCTGCTTATACATGTTGTATGCATTAACCACATTCGGATTCTCTGCTCTGCAAGGTCTGCACCAACTGGCCCAAAAATCTACCAAAACATATTTTCCTTTGAAAGAAGATAGAGATACTGGTTTGCCGTCCACATCTTTCTGAGTAAAATCCAATGCCTGTGTTCCCACTTTTCCTACCTGTGCCATTCTGGATTCATTGATTACCTGCTCAATTTTACGGCCATAGAGTCCTTTTTTAGCTGGGCCCTGCAACTGATTGTAGCGATTTTCCAGATCTTCAAGACTTTCCATTCCAGGCATCATCACTACCAATAAAAAACTACTGATCGGCGAGGCAGGTTTGCTTTTGGTAAACAATGTAGTAGCCTGTAAAGCCTGTGTCTTTAGAGAATTATAATCTCTGACAAGAGAATCTTTTTTTGCAGCATTGGTTTCTGAGGTAATTAAGGGCCCAACTACTCTCAATCTATCGATATA
>CAIWKU010000249.1 GCA_903913355.1 uncultured Bacteroidota bacterium
ACTTAGCATAAACACCTTTCATTCAGACAACCAGAAGTAAGCCATGGCAATAATCGATTCTAAGACAGTATTTTCGGGTATGGTTTGTTCTTTAACGATAACGCGATATCCGAAATGGCTGGCTTGGGCAGGTGTTCTGTCAATGGCAGTTTTCAGGATTCCACTTAGCCTTGGAAAAAAGTATTGTTTTTGGAAATTGATGGGCAGTGGTAAAAATGGCACATTCGATAAAGTGCCTGATTGGCGGCAATGGGCAGTTTTATTGGTTAGTACAGATGAAAACCAATTGGCAACTCCTTACTTCATCCAAAAATGGTGGCATTTCTTTGGATGCGAAATATTTACCTTGGTTCTGGAACCTATTGAAGGACATGGTACCTGGGATGGGAAACCCTGTTTTGGCCAATTACCCAAATCATCAGATTACGATGGAATGATTGGAATACTTACCCGGGCAACTATTCGATTTTCCGGTTTTACCTCGTTCTGGAAGCATGTTCCGGTTGTAGCCAAACAAATGGAGCATGCGGAAGGACTCATCCATTCATTCGGAATTGGGGAAATACCCTGGATCAAACAAGCCACTTTCAGTATCTGGGAGAACAAAGCGGCTATGAAAAAGTTTGCTTACCAGATGCAGGAGCATGCGGAAGTAATCAGAAAAACACATGCAGAGAAATGGTATAGTGAAGAAATGTTTGTTCGGTTTCGAATACTATCAGCCACCGGAACTTTAAGGGGGAAAAGCCCTTTACCCGGAAAGTTGTAATTTACAGTTGATTTATGAACCCTTGTTCTACCATATTGCCGGACCAAAACCATTTTGCCTGGATTTACCTTGGCCTGAATTCAATGCCTGATCATTGACGTTAGAATAGTGTTAACTATTGACAGTCAATCTATAATTTAATTTACCTCAACTTTTACTACAAAATATTTTGTATGGATAACAAGTTATCTGTAAGCTCCGAAATAGGAACTTTACAACGTTTATTGGTGCATAGTCCGGACAGTGGTTTGGGAAAAGTGGTTCCTTCCAAAGCGCAGGACTGGCTATTTGAAGATATTGTGCACCTGGAAACGATCCGGAAAAATGAATACGATTATTATACTAAGATCCTGCTCTATTTTCTGGATCCTGCCATTATTCAGGGAAAACTGGCCCAGATAGATTCAGAGGAGTCGAAAAGAAATTTCTATAAACCCGAAAGTCCCGAGTTCTTTGCCTCTGATAAAGTGATTGAACTGGAATGGTTACTGGCCCAGGTGTTGGCAGATAAAGAGGTTCATGCCAAACTGGTGGCTTCTGTTTCGGCCATTGAAAGTTGTACCTACGCAACGCAGAAAAAATTACAGAATTATTCTCCCGTAGAATTGGCCAAAACCTTTATTTCAGGCAGTTCCAGCAATAAGGAACTGTTGTTTGCACCTATCCCTAATTTTATTTTCACACGGGATATCGGCATTACTATTAAAGACCATGTTTTATTGAATAAACCAGCTAAGAAAGCCCGTACCCGGGAAGCTTTGCTGGTAAAGTATATTTTCTTTCATCACCCTTTATTTTCGGATTACCGGAATCATATCATTGAACTGGCCGATTCTCATCATGGGTTTTTATTACCCAAAGAAGATGAAGAAAGAAAGATCACGCTGGAAGGTGGAGATATTATGGTGGTAAGTGAAGACCATTTGCTGGTAGGTGTTAGCGAAAGAACCACACCGGAAGCTGCTGTGCGGATTACGAATATGGTATTTGAAAAAGGCCTGATGAAAAAAGTGAGTATCGTGAAAATTCCTAAGAAAAGGGATTATATGCATATTGATACCATTTTCACTCAGGTGAAAAGAGATGTATGGGTGATGCTGGGCAATTTCTCCAGAAAAGCGGTAAAGCATGAAGATGAAAATCCGATTGAAAGAATTCTGGAAATCAAAAAAGAAGAAAAGATCAAAATTCTACAGTTTCATAAAACCGACCCTGAAAACCCGATTTCATTTGATAGTCTGGAAGACCTTTTGATCGATATCAGTAGAAAGGATTTGCATTGTAAGGGTGAAATAAAGATCATTTTTTCGGGTAATAACGAATTTCCTTTCAGTGCCAGAGAGCAATGGACCGATTCCTGCAATCTGCTGGCAATTAAGGAAGGGGTTGTGTTAGGATATGACCGGAACGATAAAACCATAGAAGCATTTGCCAATGCAGGTTTTTCCATCATCCATGTGAAACAATTGTTGCAGGATCTGGAAGCGGGGATCACTAAAATTGAGGAAATAAAGGACACACTTATTCTGATGCCTTCGGCTGAATTATCAAGAGCCCGTGGCGGATTTCATTGTATGAGTATGCCTCTCTCTCGTGCTTCTATTACCCAATAAACAGTAAATAGCTAATTAGCAACACACAAAAACTAAAAATGCAAACGAGTTCTCATATTTTAATGATCAGACCCGTAAATTTTGGGTTTAATGCAGAAACAGCTGTGAACAATCTTTTTCAGGTTAAATCAGATCAAACAAGTGCGCAGGAAAATGCTGTTCAGGAATTTGATAACCTGGTGTCAACACTCCGAAAAAATGAAATAGAGGTGACTGTTGTACAGGATACACCCGAACCTTATACCCCCGATTCCATTTTCCCAAATAACTGGATTTCGTTTTTGGAAGACGGAACGATATTCTTGTTTCCAATGTTTGCCCAAAATAGACGAGCGGAAAGAAAAGAGTCAGTATTGGAGGTAGTCAATGAAAAATTTATAATCAATAACCGGGTTGATTTAACCGGTTATGAATCCCAAAATTTATTCCTGGAAGGAACCGGAAGTATGGTTTTAGATCGGGATCATAAAATTGCCTATGCCTGTTTGTCACCAAGAACTGATAAAATGATCCTGGCTGATTTTTGCAAAAGAACCGGATACGCTCCTATCAGCTTTGCAGCAATGGATGCTGGCAACCAACCCATTTACCATACCAATGTAATGATGTGTGTAGGCGATGCTTTCGTGGTGATTTGTCTGGATTGTATTCCCGAACCTGAAGAGAAAGAACTGGTTATATCTTCGATATTGGCTTCAGGAAAAAAGATCATTGAAATCAGTCAACAACAAATGGAACATTTTGCAGGCAATATGCTGCAATTGCAAAATAGAAAGGGTGAAAAGCTTCTGGTAATGTCATCACAAGCTTATCAAAACCTGACTGAAAAGCAAATTACAGACCTCACTCAGTTTAATCGATTGATTCATTCAGATATCAGTACTATCGAAACCAATGGTGGTGGCAGTGCACGTTGCATGATTGCGGAAGTATTTCTGCCGGTACGCTAGCTAGTTTTATGGCGAGTCAGCAAACTTATTTTGATTTTTTGCTAACAGTTGTTAGCGCACGCTGATTTGTATTTTAAAAAATCATATAACTCGGTTTATTTAAGTATAAGCACGATTACAGGCTCAAACAGCGTTTTTTTCGATTAAAAAATAGAGAATACTTCTAGATAAATTGGCATTTGTTTTCAAATGCTTATTTTTGGAATTCCGTGTACTTGATACACAATAATTTACGATTTGTTTTGTTTTAATATTTCATCGAATTAAAGAAGAATAGACTAATTACAATGTGTGCGAAACAAGTAACAAAGATCGGTGTCCTTACTTCAGGGGGAGATGCACCAGGTATGAATGCCGCAGTTCGTGCCGTAGTTAGAACCGGAATTTACCATGGTTTAGAAGTTTTTGGTATCTATCGCGGATATAGTGGAATGATAGATGATGATATTGTACAAATGAATTCCCGTTCTGTTGCCAATATTATTCAACGGGGAGGAACCATCCTGAAAACAGCCAGAAGCAAAGATTTTTTTGAGATAGAAGGGCGCGAAAAAGCCTATAAAAACCTGGCCAAACGTGGGATCAATGGTTTGGTGATTATTGGTGGAGACGGCAGTTTCCGTGGTGCGCAGAAATTTAGCCACGAATTTGATATTCCCTGTATTGGTATCCCAGGTACTATTGATAAGGACATTGCCGGAACGGATTTCACCATTGGTTTTGATACAGCTGTAAATACAGCAGTTGAAGCCATTGATAAAATCAGAGATACAGCCGATGCCCATGATCGCCTTTTTATTGTAGAAGTAATGGGTCGCGATGCTGGTTATATAGCTTTGCATAGCGGTATTGCCACCGGTGCAGAAAATATATTGATACCCGAAGCCAAAACAAATATTGAAGAATTGGTGAATTCACTCACCGAAAAGGAAAAGCGCCAGAAACTGGTTAACCTGATTGTTGTAGCAGAAGGTGATGAATTTGGTGCCAATGAAATTGCAGAAGTAATTAGGGTAAGATTACCACAAACCGATACACGGGTTTGTATTCTGGGTCATATTCAACGTGGGGGCTCTCCTACCTGTCTAGACCGACTAATCGCCAGTCGCATGGGATACCATAGTGTAGAATGTCTGCTGGAAGGAAGGAATAATGTTATGGTAGGAATACTGAATAATAAGGTACATTACACGCCCTTAGACAAAGCCGTAAAAGCAAAACAAAAAATAACGGATGACTGGTTTAAAATCGTAAAGATTTTGGCCAGTTAATGGATAATTAATTTGTATACTAATCAACCACCCAATCAGAAGAAAATGTCACAGAAACTAGAGAAATACCTGCATAAGGATATGGATAAAGAAGCAGGCGTTGCCCACGTGAATCATCGCACAAAGATTGTGGCTACCGTTGGCCCCGCTTGCGATACCTATGATAAATTACTGGAACTGGTTAAGGCAGGCGTGAATGTATTCAGATTGAATTTTTCGCATGGCAGTCACGAAGATAAACTGACCATCATTGAGCATATACGGAACATCAACAAAACAGAACCTTATAATATTGCGATTCTGGGTGATTTGCAAGGACCGAAATTACGAGTGGGTGAAATTGAGAACAATGCATTGGAAGTAAAAGTGGGCGATATCCTGACTTTTACCAATGAGAAATGTATTGGCACTTTAGAGAAGATTTATGTATCCTATCCCAATCTTGCCGGTGATGTGGTGCTGGGTAATGTGATTATGATTGATGATGGAAAACTGGAAGTAAAAGTAATGAGCATTGAGAAGAATGGTGACGTAAAAGTAATGGTAACCTTAGGTGGAATATTATCCTCCAAAAAAGGGATCAACTTACCGGATACTAAAATCTCTCTTCCTGCATTAACTGATAAGGATCTGATAGATCTTGCTTTTATCATTGAGCAAAAATGTGATTGGGTTGCCTTAAGTTTTGTAAGAAGTGTGGATGATATTGTGAAATTAAGAAGTAAGCTGGTTGAGAAGAATAGCAAAACAAAGATCATTGCAAAAATCGAAAAGCCTGAAGCTTTATTAAATATCCGTGAAATCATCCTCGAAAGTGATGGTATCATGGTTGCCAGAGGTGATTTGGGTGTTGAATTACCGATTGAACAAATTCCGTTGATTCAAAAAGAACTGATCCGCAAATGTATCCACAGGGCGAAACCCGTAATTGTGGCTACCCAGATGATGGAAAGCATGATTGACAGGGTAAAACCTAACCGTAGTGAAATAACCGATGTGGCCAATGCCGTTTTGGAAGGCGCTGATGCGGTAATGTTAAGTGGCGAAACTGCCACCGGACAACATCCGGCCCTGGTTGTAGAAACCATGCGTAAAATAATCGCTGAAGTTGAGAAAAAAGAATACCGATACAACCGTGCGGAAGACCTGAAACCCCAACCCCACTCTCCTTCTTTTCATAGCGATGCCATCTGCTACAATGCCTGTAAAATTTCAGACGATGTAGAAGCTTCTGCCTTGATTGGAATGACACAAAGTGGTTACACAGCGTTTATGCTAAGCAGCTATCGCCCCTCATCACCACTCTATATCTTTACCAAAGAACGTACCCTGGTAAACCAATTGAGTCTTAGCTGGGGTGTTCGCGCATTCTATTACCAGGAAGAAAGCAGTCTGGATGAAATTATACAGGATCAGATTGATATCTTAAAAGAAAGAGGATTCATCAAAACCGGCGATGTAGTTGTCAATACAGGAAGCACACCGGTACACTTGCATTTACCGACGAATATTATTAAGTTGACAAACGTTGAGTAGGGCAATTAATAATTAGCAATTAATAATTTTTGGAGTCTCCTGGTTTAGGGGACTTCTTTTTTTGCAAGAGGTTTGCTTTCGCTCTTTACTTAACTGATTGTTCCGGGTTTTCCACAAAGCATAAATTATTAATTAGTAATTGTTAATTCTTAATTATTTTCATCCTTCAATGCTCCCAGATATGAGAAAAATAGTTTTGCTTGTTTTAGTTATGAATACCCTACTTACCCACGCACAGGAAATCAATATTATACCGAAGCCGGTTTCGGTAACGGTTGGAGTGGGTAGTTTTACGATTAATGCCAACACAAAAATTGTTGCTAAAGGAACTGAGTGTTTAAAAAGCGCACATTTTCTTGCCGATTATCTTCGTTCAGTGTATGGGGTTTCGGTTGGCATAGTTGAATCAGGTAGTAACCAGTCAGGCAATACCATCAATCTTTCAGAAGCCCGGAAAGATGAAACACATACCCGGTACTCGCTTACAGTTAGTGGTAAAAATGTTCAGATTAAAGGAGACAATGGTGCGGGTGTGTTTTATGGTATCCAATCCATCATTCAATTATTGCCAGTAGATAAAAGCAGCCCTTTATTTATTCCACAAGTAAATATTCTTGATTCCGCCCGTTTTGCCTATCGCGGAATGATGTTGGATGTGAGCAGACATTTTTTCCCGATTTCATTTGTGAAGCAATTCATTGATTTCATTGCACTCTATAAGATGAATACTTTCCATTGGCATCTGACTGATGACCAGGGCTGGCGTATAGAAATTAAGAAGTATCCCAAACTCACCGAAATAGGATCTCATAGAAATGGAACCATTATTGGCAGATATCCAGGGAAAGGAAATGACGGGCAAACAGAAGGAGGATTTTACACACAGGATCAGATTCGGGAAATTGTCAAATATGCTGCTGCAAGGTATATTACTGTGGTTCCAGAAATTGAAATGCCCGGACATTCTTCTGCTGCCATAGCTGCTTATCCGCAATTGAGTTGTTTTCCGGAAGAGTCAACCAAACATCCTGAAAAAACCGCCTGGAATGGCCCAACAGAAGGGAAACAGGTGCAACAGGCCTGGGGAGTTTTTGAAGATGTATACGCTCCTACCGAATATACTTTTCATTTTTTACAGGATGTGATGGATGAAGTAATGCAATTATTCCCCTCTAAATATATTCATGTGGGTGGAGATGAATGTCCAAAAGAATCCTGGAAAAGGTCTGCTTTTTGTCAGCAGCTGATCAAAGACAAAGGATTAAAAGATGAACATGGGTTACAGAGCTATTTTATTCAGCGGATCGAAAAATACCTGAATAGCAAAGGCCGCAGGATCATTGGCTGGGATGAGATACTGGAAGGTGGACTCGCTCCCAATGCCACTGTGATGAGTTGGCGTGGTGAGGAAGGTGGAATAGAAGCAGCGAAGCAAAAACACCAGGTGATTATGACACCGGGAGCCTGGGTGTATTTTGATCATACCCAGACAAAACATGAAGATTCCGTAACTATTGGTGGATATACAACCGTTCAAAAAGTATATGGGTATGAACCGGTTCCGAAACTGCTTCCTGAAGAAAATGCGCACTATGTATTGGGAGCACAGGCTAATTTATGGACAGAATATATCAGTAATGCTGCCAAAGTAGAATATATGCTTTTTCCGAGGATGAGTGCATTGTCTGAAGTATTATGGAGCGCAAAAAGCCAAAGAAACTGGGATGATTTTGAGAAACGATTATTGGTGCAGTTTAAGCGTTATGAACTATGGAATTTCAATTATAGTAAAGCCTATTTTGATCCCATAAACAACCCTGATTCGGCTAAATAGGCAAGATAATTGACGTTTTTTGCGTTTTTATGCGTCTTTTTTCAGGTTTTCTTTAAAATCTTTAAAAGAGGATGTATTTTAGCTAAAAGATTCTAACACTATGACCATGGTAGATTCATTCGAAAAGATACCGGTAAAGATATTTCCCAGCTCTGGAAAGGGGTCAATTTATGTTGCGCAGGAAATTGCGCGTTTGATCAGGGAAAAGCAGGCAAAAAATGAACCCTGTATCCTCGGCATGGCCACCGGTTCCACACCCATCAAACTTTATAGGGAATTGGTAAGAATGCATCGCGAGGAAGGATTGAGCTTTCAAAATGTGATTACATTTAACCTGGATGAATATTATCCGATTGAAAAAGAAGCTTTTCAGAGTTACTGGAGTTTCATGCATCGGCATTTATTTGATCATATTGACATAAATCCCGCCAATATTCATTTACCCAATGGAAGCTGGCCAAAAGAGCAGATCAAAAAATACTGCGCGGAATATGAAAATGAGTTGGAGAAAGCAGGGGGAATTGATTTGCAGATATTAGGAATTGGATTAAACGGGCATATCGGTTTTAATGAACCGGGTTCCAGTATCTTTTCTAAAACCAGGCTGGTTAACCTCGACAATACAACCCGGATCGCTAACACCTACGAATTTCAGAATATTTCCAAAGTACCGCGGTTGGCGCTAACCATGGGTATCAGCACCATTTTAAAGGCCAAGCGGATATTGTTAATGGGCTGGGGGCAAAAAGCAGAAGTGATTGCCAGATCAGTAGAAGGTAATGTTACAGAACAGATTCCGGCTAGTATTTTACAACAACATGGGGATTGTACGTTTGTGGTGGATGAATTAGCCGCAGCCGAACTAACCCGAATTAAGCAACCCTGGCTTACCGGTGAATGTAATTGGACATCTGCCATGATTAAGCGGGCCGTAATCTACATGGCTTTAAAACTGAATAAATCAGTGCTGAGTCTTACTGCCAATGATTATTTAGAAAATGGTCTTTCTGATCTTCTGGTTGAAAAAGGAGATGCTTATGAAATTAATCTCGAAGTATACTACCTGCTTCGCGATAGCATAACAGGATGGCCGGGTGGAAAACCGGGTGCTATCATACCGGCTCATCCGGAACGCAGCGAGCCACATCCCAAAAGGTGTTTAATATTCTCCCCTCACCCGGATGATGATATCATTAGTATGGGTGGCACATTTATGCGTTTACACGACCAGGGTCATGAAGTGCATGTAGGCTATCAGACCAGTGGAAATATTGCCGTAACAGATGAATTTGTTACCCGTTTTATCGATTTTGCTGTTGGATTTGAAGATATGTTTGGGATTGATAACCAGAAAAGCCAACAGATTTTGTCAGTGGCCCGTGAGTATATTTCTTCTAAGAAAAAAGACCAGTCAGATACACAAGAAATACGTTCTATTAAAGGGTTAATCAGAAGATGCGAAGCAAAAGCTACCTGTCGATATGTGGGTTTAACTGAGGATCGTTGTCATTTTATGAATCTTCCCTTTTATGAAACCGGAACAATCGATAAAAAACCAATGGGAGAAGCAGATGTGCTGATTACCATGGAACTTTTGCGTAAAATTCAACCACACCAAATTTACTGTGCCGGTGATTTGGCCGATCCCCATGGTACCCATAAAGTATGCCTGGAAGTTGTATTTGAGAGCCTGCGCAGGTTAAAAGCCGCAGGGGAGCCCTGGATCAAAGATTGTTGGGTTTGGCTTTACAAAGGTGCCTGGCAGGAATGGGATATTTCCGAAATCGAAATGGCGATACCAATGAGTCCGGATCAGGTAATGAAAAAAAGGTTCGGGATTTTTATACACCAAAGTCAAAAAGACATGGTTCCTTTTCAGGGAACAGATAGCCGGGAATTCTGGCAACGCGCCGAAGACAGAAATGCCAATACAGCCAATTTATATGCAGCCCTTGGCATGACTAAATATGCTGCCATGGAAGCATTTGTGAGATGGCATTATTGAGATTTTCTGATCGATCAATACGTTACTGAATGGCTTAGCGGATTCGGGAAGGGGATTTTCCCATTATCCTCGAAATAAACCCTCTAAAAACTATTTCCCCTGATTGCTTTATGTCTGACCACTTGGGGTTATTTTTGAAAAATGGAAGATAAGAGAATAGCAAACAGGAGGATAGCTATTAACTGGAGAAGTGCTTGGAGTAGCCGGGAGTACCGGATAAAGGCGATTACAGCCGGAAGTATTTTTGTAGTAATATTGGCCTGTCTCCCATTATTTTTCGCATGGATTGAACAACGACAGGGCATTTTGCTTAACGACCGGGTTTTACAGCTGCTACCGGCTATTGATGTTTCCATCCCAACTTTTATTATTATCTGGTCAATGACTGCCTACCTGATTTACCGGGCATTGCAGGATCCCGACATCTTCATTCTTTTCTTAGTATCTATCGATGTGCTTTTTCTGGTAAGAATGGTGACTATTGTTGTTTTTCCGTTTGAACCACCGGGTAATTTGATCCCTTTAAAAGATCCATTCAGTAGCCTGGTATATGGTGGAACGGATGTTTTTATTACGAAAGACCTGTTTTTCTCAGGGCATACTTCCATTCAGTTCCTGATTTTTTTATGCCTTAAAAAGCCGGTTGAAAAATGGATCGCCCTATTATCAACCCTGGTGATTGCGGTATTGGTGCTGATTCAACATGTACATTATACGATTGATGTTTGTGCGGCAATCCTCTTCACCTACCTGATCTATCTTGTTGGGAAAAAGTTGGCTAAGTATTAAAATGCTTCCCCCAATTGAATATAGAATCCGCTGTTACCAGCCTGACCAACACCATAATCTAGTCTGAGATTGAGTCTCTCTTTTTCACTTAAAGCAAATCGTAAACCGCCACCAAATGAATATTTGAGTTGGGGAAGGGTATAGTCTGAAAAATGGTTTGCTACGCTTCCTGCACCGCCAAATGCCACGCCTTTTAATCGTTTATAAATCGGGAATCGGTACTCAGTTTGCAATACCATCTGTTGCAAATCCTTGTATCTCCCTTCGTAATATCCCCTCATTCTGGAGGCGCCACCGAAAGCTGCCAGGCTTCTTAAAGGAACTTCTCCGCTGTTATAAAAGCTGAATAACTGTAATGCCAATACCTGGTGATTGGGTAAAGGCAGGTATTTTCTGAGATCAATAAAGAGGTTATTATAGTTATAATTAGAGCCCCAGAATTTATCAAAATGGTTAAAATAAATCTGGCCAAAAAAGCCCTGATCGGGTGAAAAAGCATTGTTTCGGGTATCATAGGTAAAGCTGGCACCTACCCCATCCACTATATATCCTTTTCTACCCAGTACATTTTCCTTATCAAAAATTCCACCTGCCGTATAGTCAATATCCCATACTTTCTGACGCTCATACAAAACACCCACAAACAAATGATCCGCCACTTTCCGTAATAAATGGGCGTAAACATAGTATTGATCAAATTTATAGGCTTCAACGGCAGTATCCGGGCTTTTCTGCCCCAGACCCCAGAATTTATCCGGATAAGAACTAAAAGAAACCTGCTCGGAAAGAATGTATTTTTCCTTGGCAAAGTATTGGGTTCCATTGACTACTGTTACCAATTGCTTTTTGGTAGAATAGAGACCAAGAATTTCGAGGTTAGAAGTGCGCGAAACAGTATCTTTAGGCGAGAGACGAAATATAATGGCAGCCATAGAACCAAATGACCAGCCGGTTTCAATTGACTTGGTGATTATGGGAAATACGAGTATTTGTCTTGATTTTGTGGTATCAAATTGCGAGAACAGGCCAACAGATAATAATAAAAAAAATATCAATAGA